>NZ_CAUVXG010000015.1:15528-42079 GCF_963555885.1 Protofrankia sp. Cr2 | reverse complement strand
CCTGCTGCTGCCCCGGGGACTGCGGCCTGCGGGCGCGCCCATATATGTGGCAGGGAACCCCCGCGTGGTCCCGTTCGTCCCGCAGGAGGCAGACCCCGGTGACCCCATGTCGCCGTGGGCATGCGTGATCGAGTCCAGTAGGCTGCGTCGCGCTCGGTGCGGGGGGCGGCCAGTGCCCCGAAACACCCGGGATACAAGACCAGCCCCGATCGCAATGACAGCAGGAGGAGCAGTGGGAGTCAGCCTTAGCAAGGGCGGAAACGTTTCGCTGACCAAGGAGGCGCCGGGCCTCGCCAACATCGTCGTCGGCCTCGGGTGGGACGCGCGGAGCACCACCGGTGCAGATTTCGATCTTGATGCGAGTGCGATCGCGTGCAGGACCGACGGCAGGGTGGTGTCCGACGGCCATTTCGTCTTCTTCAACAACCTCAAGACTCCGGACGGCGCCATCGAGCACCAGGGCGACAACCTGACCGGTGAGGGGGAAGGCGACGACGAAGCGATCAACGTGAATCTCGTCAGTTTGCCAGCAGAGATCGACAAGGTTGTGTTCCCGGTTTCGATCTACGATGCGGATTCGCGCCAGCAGAACTTCGGCCAGGTACGCAACGCGTTCATCAGGATCGTGAACGGTGCGGGGGGCGCCGAGATCGCACGTTACGATCTCACCGAGGACGCCTCCACCGAGACTGCCATGGTCTTCGGTGAAGTTTACCGGCACGGTTCGGAGTGGAAGTTCCGGGCGGTCGGTCAGGGTTACGCCACCGGGCTTGCCGGCATCGCCCGGGACTACGGCGTCAACGTCTGATCTTCCTCTCCCCCGCGTCCGTAGCCGGTGTGGCGCACGTCCGCAACGGCACGGGTGTGACGGCGGCGCTGGTTTGGGCGGTTACGATGCCCGAGATCCGGCTGCCGGCCAGTCGGGTAGGTCAACGTGCGGGCGACCATGGCGCAGGGTAGACGGCGCACGGCAGAGGGCGAGGCTGCAGGGTAGAGGGCGAGGCGGGATGGCGAAAGTGTTCCGCCCGGCGCCCGTCACGGGGGGACCCGTCAGAACATCTCGTGATCCGACGGGTTCCCCTGGGACCCGGGTGGCCGTGTCCTCGCCGGCCCCGACGATTTCCTGTGGACCGCCACGTAGATCTGCGGTTGACGTGCTGCCTCGATGCTCCGGACCGGGGTCGGGGCGCGGTGGTGCTCCCGGCGCCGCGCCAGACCCGGTCCGGGGGAGGTACCTGTCCTCGTGCATGCCTTGCGCATTTTTGGTTGGTCACTAGCGGTCACCGTGGTCGGTGTCGCAGTGGCGGGAGTGATCGGGGGTCCACAGACCGCCGCGGTCGTCGCCATCCTCGCGGTCCTCGAGATAAGTCTGTCGTTCGACAACGCGGTCATCAACGCGACCGTCCTGGGTCGGATGAACGAGTTCTGGCAGAAGCTCTTCCTGACGGTGGGCGTCCTGATCGCGGTCTTCGGGATGAGGCTGTTGTTCCCGATCGTCATCGTCGCCGTCACCGCCCATCTGGGGCCGCTGGAGGTCTTTGATCTTGCGCTGAACAACCCGGACGAGTATGCGGCGCGGCTGGGCGACGCCCATCCCTCGATCGCAGCCTTCGGCGGGATCTTCCTTTTCATGATTTTTCTGGACTTCATGTTCGATCCCGAGCGCGACATCCAGTGGCTGCGCTGGCTCGAGGAACCGCTGCGCAAGGCTGGCCGCCTTGACGTGCTGTCGGTTGTGGTCGGGCTGGTCGCGCTGCTGGTCGTGGCGGAGGTGTTCTCCGATGGCCACACCCAGCAGGTGCTGACCGCCGGTGTCGCGGGTCTTGCGACCTACCTGGGTGTGCGTGGTCTCGGTGAGTTCTTCGAGGCGCGCGGCGTCGGTGCGGACGCCGAGGAGGACGGCGCGGAATCCGATGGGGCCGGGGCCGGGTCGACCGGCGGTGCGAACGCGGTGGTGCTGGCCGCCGGGAAAGCCGCGTTCTTCCTCTTCCTCTACCTGGAGGTGCTCGACGCCTCGTTCTCCTTCGACGGCGTGGTGGGCGCATTCGCGATCACTCAGAAGATCTTCGTCATCGCGGCTGGACTCGGTATCGGAGCCATGTACATCCGGTCGCTCACCGTATATCTGGTTCGCCGGGGAACCCTGCAGGAGTATGTGTACCTGGAGCATGGTGCCCACTACGCCATCGGCGCCCTGGCGGTGATTCTTGCCATCAGCATCGAGACCGAGGTTCCCGAGATCATCACCGGTCTTGTCGGTGTCGGGTTCATCGCCGTCGCGTTGGTGACCTCCATCCGCAACCGCGACCGGCAGCGGGCTGCCGGCACAGGGGGGCAGGACGGCGATCCCGACGCTCGGTCCGGCGAGGTGGTGGCGGCCCGTTCCTAGCCCGTTCCCAGCCCGTTCCGGCGACGCCGCATCCCTGTTGCCAGGCGTTCTAAGCTCACATCACGACCACCGCAAGGGAGCGGATCATGCCTATTGACTACACTAAGCGGTCCGACGGCCAGGATTCCAATCCGGCGCCGGTGTCACTGAGTAAGGTCACTCTGACCAAGAACGCACCTTCGGTGTCTCTGAGCAAGCAGGGCGGAGGCGGCCGGCTACACGTCAACCTCAACTGGACGGCCCAGGTGCCCCCGGGCCCGGCCGGGGGTCGGGGCGGATTCCTCAAGCGTGTTCTCGGCGGTGCGTCCGCCGGTGTCGACCTTGACCTGGCGTGTCTCTACGAGCTCTCCGACGGCCGTAAGGGCGTGGTCCAGGCGTTGGGTGACACCTTCGGGTCTTTTGAGGCGCCGCCATACGTTCAGCTCGACGCAGACGACCGGACCGGAGCGTCCGTCGGCGGGGAGAACCTGTCCGTCAACCTCGCTCATGTCCGGGAGATCCGCCGGTTGCTGATCTTTGCTTTCATCTATGCCGGCGCCCCCAACTTCGACCAGGCGAACGCCGTAGTGACACTGACGCCGGCGCGCGGCGCGCCGATCGAGGTACGGCTGGACGAGAGTGCCGGTAACGCCCGGATGTGTGCTATCGCCCAGTTGACCAACTCCAGCGATAACGACCTCGTGGTGAACAGGGAGGTCCGCTATGTCACTGGTCATCAGGATCTTGATCGAACCTATGGATGGGGTCTGAACTGGACACCGGGACGCAAGTAGGCGGCGGAACGCAATCATGAATCGCCCTGTGTCGCCACCTTTCGGAGATGACGGTCGTTATTCGATGTTCCGGCCACGCCAGGAGCCGGTGCCCGACGCGCCGCGCTGGTCCCCACCGGATCCGCCGCCGGCAGACCGCGGTCGGCTGTCGACCGCCGGGACCGCCAGCATGGACGGGACGGCCGGCATGGACGGGACGGCCGGCATGGACGGGACGGCCGGCATGGACGGGACGGCCGGCGTGGACGACGAGGTTGTGGAGACTGTTGTCGTAGAGGACGCCGCGGCGGAGGACCCGCTCGGAGTGGATGCCCATCCCCTGGGGGACGCCACCCTGGGGGACGTGGACGTGGACGTGGACGTCGCGGTGGACATCCCCTGGCGGGACGACCGGGTCGGCCGATTCGCAGCCGCGCCGACGGGGCCGGCCGGCAGCGACGAGGCCGACGAGGCCGGCAGCGACGAGGCCGACGAGGCTGAGGATTCGGCCGGGCCGCGACGGTCGGATACGGGCGGCGTGCCAGACGATCAAGAATCGTATGATCATGAAGGCGGAGAGGTTCGCGACGGCCCGTCCACCGAGGTCGATCTTCCGTCGGCCGAGGCGGGTGCGGTTGGCGCCGACGCTGTGGACCTTGCTGCCCTCGCCGACATCACCGCCGCGAGCGCCGTGACGGCTGTGCGGCTGAACGATCTCCATCAGCGGGTCGAGGAGCTGATCAGGCTCCGGCGGCACGACGCGGACCTGGTGGACCGCCTGCACGCCGAGAACACCCGGCTTCGGGCCGGCGAACTCACCGAGGCGATGGCCCCGTTGCTGCGGGGACTCATGCGGCTGCACGACCAGATGACGAGTCTCGGTGCGGACGACGGCCAGAGCGTCGCAGGCATCCTGCGTAAGCAGTTGCTGCAGGTGCTCGACGTCGCGGCGGACGTCCGTCCGTATACCGCGGTGGTGGGGATGCCCTTCGACCCGGTCCGGCACGTCGGTATGCGCCGGGTCGGCACGGACGACTCCAGCCGTGACCGGACGATCGCCCGCACTCTCAAGCCCGGATTCGTCCGCGGTGAGTCGACCGTGGTGCGTCCAGCCGAGGTGGAGGTTTTTCGGGCACACTGAGAGCCTGTGCGGCTCGCCGTCCGAACCCAAGATTCAAAGCAGGCTCTGAAACCGGCGGCGGTTTGTTGGAGGGACCTTCATGGCGCGAACAAAGGTGTTCGGCATCGACCTGGGAACGACGTACTCGTGCATCGCCCAGGTGGACGAGTACGGACGTCCCGACGTGATTCGCAACATCGAGTCGCAGCCGACCACACCATCGGTGGTGCTGTTCGACGAGTCCGCGGGTGGCGGTGTCACTTTTGTCGTCGGCACGCAGGCGAAGCGGCAGTCCCGGATCCGCCCGGACGACGTGGCGAGCCTGGTCAAGAGGCACATGGGCGAGGCGGACTGGCGGTTTGTCGTACACGGTGAGGAGTACAGTGCGCCCGCCGTGTCAAGCCTTGTGCTCAAGTCCCTCGCCGCTGACGCCCAGCGGGCGACCGGAACCCCGGTGACGGACGTGGTCATCACCGTCCCGGCCTATTTCGGCGATGAGGAGCGCAAGGCGACGAAGCTGGCCGGTGCGCTCGCCGGGCTGAACGTGTTGGACATCATCAACGAGCCCACAGCGGCCGCCTTCGCCTACGGGTTCGCCCAGGACGGCGCGGCCGAGACGACCGTGCTCGTCTACGACCTCGGCGGTGGCACCTTCGACACCACGGTCATCCGGTTGTCGAAGAACGCGATCACAGTGGTGGCCACTGACGGTGACCACGAGCTCGGCGGCGCTGATTGGGATGCGGAGCTGGTGCGCTTCCTGGCGCAGAAGTTCAGCGAGGCGCAGCCCGACGCCGGTGATCCGCTTGACGACGTCTACGACGAGCAGGAGCTGCTGACCTCGGCGGAGGACGCGAAACTGGCGCTGTCCGGTCGCGACAGCGTCGATGTCCTGGTGGTTCACGGCGGCCGGCGGACGAGCGTGACCGTGACCCGGGCGGACTTCGAGGAGATCACCGCTGCCCTGCTACAGCGGACCCTCGACCTCACTGGTTCGGTGCTCGCCCGGGCTCGGGAGCGCGGCGTCGACCAGGTGGACGTCTGCCTGCTTGTCGGCGGTATGAGCAAGAGCCCGGCGGTTGCCCGCAGGATTGCCGAGCGCTTCGGTCTGACTCCACGTCTGCTCGACCCGGATCTCGCCGTGGCCAAGGGCGCCGCGGTCTTCGGACAGAAGAAGGAACTGGAGCGGTACGTCCTGGACGATCTGGTTGCCCAGGGCAAGCTCGCGGCTGGTGCGACGCTGGATGCGGCGGCGCCGGCCGACGTCGCGCGCTCGGTGTCGGGCGCGGCGGGCGATTTCGGACTGGCCACCACCGCGGTTGTCGATCTGGTCAAGACGAAGGTCACCAACGTGACATCCCGCGGCTTCGGGATCTTCGCCGAGGACAGGGGCAAAGCGATCGCGGCGTTCCTGGCGCATCGCGACGATCCGCTGCCGATCGAGATCACCCAGACCTTCTACACCATCTCCGACGACCAGACGGACGTCGACATCCGCGTGTTCGAGCAGGGGACGAGCGCGGAGTCGACCATTCCGCAGGACAACAAGGTGATCGTCGAAGGCGCCATCGCGGGGATTCCCGGTGGACATCCCCGTGGCACACCCGTGGATGTCACCTTTCTCATGCGTTCGGACCAGACGATCGTCGTCACCGCCAGGCATCCCGGCGCGACAGGGCCGCTCGTCCTGCACGTCACCGCTGGTGTGGGCAGCGACGCGATGCGGGACGAGGAGACAAAGAAGATCACTCTGCTCAAACAGCGGGACTGACGTCGCTCTGGCGGCCGCCGGCACCAGCGTGCCGGACGTCGTCCCGTACATGACGTGGTCCCATACATGACGTGGTCCCATACATGACGTGGTCCCGTACATGACGTCGTCTGGTACTAACGTTGTCTGTTACCTGACACTGTCCGGTGCATATGGTGAATGCCGAGGCCGGGGCCATGTCAGGGTGCCGGCTTCATACGCTCTGCGATGGGAACGTCTGCGGCGGGGACGAAGGTGGGGCGGTGAGCGCGGCGTTCGACGGTAGCGGCTACCGGCAGCGGGTGTTGGCCGAGCTGCAACGCCGATCCCCGCTTGATCTTGATGACCCGTTCTTCGTCGCCGCGCTGGACCCGGCTGCCACGTACACCGACGCGGAGGTGCGTGCGCAGCTGGCCCGCGTGATGGCCTTTCTGCAGCGGCAACGGAACGCGGCACGCTATGCGACCCTGGCCGCGGCCCTGGTCCGCCGGCGGGCCGAGTGGGAGGCGCCGCTGCTGGACGCGCGCACCCGTGAACAGGTCCGGGTACGCGTGCTGGCCGCTCGCCGCAGTGGGGACGCAGACCGGCTGGCCAAGGTGGCCCGCAATCTCGCGACTGTGCGTGAGCGTTTTGGTGGAATTCCCCGGTCTCGCGTGGCGGGTCTGCGTCGGTTGGCATCGGCCGACGGGGTGACCACCGAGCAGTTCGACACGATTCTCGCTGGCGAGAAGGTGATCGAGGACGGCTCCGGCGAGGAGGTCGAGCCGCTCGCGCCGGGGCTGCGGCGCCAGATTCGTGACGGCCTGACCGAGCTGCGGCAGCTTCGAGAGGGGGATCGGGTCGGTACCGCCTCCCTGTGGGCTCTGCTGGGTATCCCGGCGGACTCCGCGCCGGCGCGGATCCAGGCCGCCCACGAGGTCCTTGTCGAGCGTAACCAGCGGCGTCCGCATGACCGCGAGAAGACGGTGACCGCTGATCTGCTCGCGCATGTGCGCACCAGACTCCTCGACGGTGATCCGGCCGCCTACACCGCCGGGTTGGTCGCAGACGCCCGCGATGAGATTCGGCCGAAGGTCGAGGAACACGTCGTTCTCGACGGTGAGCTCAGGCCGGGCGCCTTCGAGGGGCTGGTCCGCGAGGTCCTCGCGGCCGGGCGGGGACTGTCAGCGGCACAGGCGAAGGCGGTGTTGCTCGACATCGCCCGGAATCTGGGTGCGGCGGTGACGACCGGAGCGGTCGTCGACTATGTCGTGTGTTCAAGCTGCGGCCGTCCGGAGCCGGTTGACGCTTCGCGCGTCTGCCGATACTGCGATACCGAGCTCTACATCCCGTGTCCTTCGTGCGCCCACGCGACCGAGGCTGCCGCGGCAGCGTGCCGGTTCTGCGGGCAGAGCCTGCGCCAGGCCCGGGATGCCGGCGAGGCCCTGGCCGCGATCCGCCGCGAGCTGGCAGACGGCCATCCCAGGCATGCCGCCGAGCTGCTGGCCAGGGCGCGTCCGGTGCTGGGCGCGGTCGGCGGGTCGGCGGCCCGCGCCGCCGATGATCTCGGCGTGCGGGTGCAGGCGGCGCTGGCCGCCGCGGACGCCGGGTGGCGGGCCCTGGTCGAGCACCGCGAGGCGCGGTGCGACGACGCCGCCACCGCCGGGGCCCACTGGCTCGTCGCCCAGGCGTCCGATGTGCCTGGTCCGGACGGCCGCTCGCCCGACGAGGTGCTTGCCGAGCTCACCGCCCACCAGGACGTCATCCGCCGCCGGGTTGCCGCGGCGGTGGCGCTTGCGCCAGTTGATCAGGAGAATGCGCTGGCCGCGGTGCTCGCGACCGTGGCTGACAACCAGGAGGCGCTGGCGGCATTGGCCGCGCTGCCACTCCCGCCGCCGACGGATCTGACCGCGAGCAACGAGGAGGGTGCCGTGGTGCTGCGGTGGCGGGCATCCGCATCGGCGCTCGGTCCGGCGTCCTACCGGGTGGTCAGACTGGTGGGGGCCGGCGCGGGGGATGCGGACGGCCCGCAGGGAACACCACCGGTTGAGCGCAGCCTGGGCACGACCCGGTCCACCGAGTTGTCCGATGCCGGGGTTCCGGCCGGGGTGCTGGTCCGGCACGAGGTGACGGCGGTCGTGGGCAGTCGCCGGTCGGTAGCGGTGCGCACACCCGGCCTCGTGGTCGTGCGGGACGTCGCAGTCCTGCGGGCGGAGCAGATCGGTGATGGGGTGAGGCTGTCATGGCGGCTGGACGGCCCGGTGGATGCGGTCACGATCGATCGGACTGTGGACGAGTCATCGCCGGTGCAGGTTCCGAGGCGTCGGATCAGGGCGAACGCCGGTCAGTACGTCGATACGGTCGTCCAGGCCGGTGTCACCTACCGTTATCAGGTCTATGTCGAGTTCCAGGATGTGGACGGACACCCGGCCAGGACCGCTGGTTCGGGGATCACGGTTACGGTGACGCCGCGCCCGCGAGCCGTACGCGATCTGGCGGTCACCACTGTCGACGGGCGGACAGTGTTGCGCTGGAGCGCCATGCCAGCTGCTCATGTGCAGATCTACGCCGTGCCCGTGTCGGACGCCGCGCCGCCGCATGCGGCTGGAGTCGAGGATACCGAGATCGACCTGGCGAAGATCGCTGAAGGTGCCCGGCTGGTCGGATCGAGCCGGAGCGGCCACCTGGTGGACCCGCTGGCTGCTGGCGAGCTGGACTATATGCCAGTAACTGTGCGTGATGGTCGGGCGGTGATCGGCTGCGGCGTGCGGCATCTGGTGGTCGAGGGTATCCGGGATCTGCGCGCGGACGACCGCGGTGAGGAGATCGTGCTGTCCTTCCAGATGCCGCCGGGGATCACCCAGGCCCGCGTTCTGTGGCGCCGCGACCAGCTCCCGACCGGACCGGAGGATCCGGACTCCTTCCGGGCGAAGGTCACCAACACCAGCCTGGAGATCAAGGGCGGCTGGCATCTGGCCGCGCCGCGCGATGGTTCGGCCTACTTCGTCGCCTGCTACCCGCTGGTGCGCACCGGCGGGACGTTGCGCGCGGTCGGTCCGGGTATGGCGATTGTGGCCCGCTCGGCGGCATCACCGGATTCGCACGATAGCCCGGATAGCCCGGATGACCTGGATAGCCGGAATGACCTGAATCATCCGGAACGCCATGAGTACCGCGATCGGGAACGGACGGTCACCTATACGCTGGCCCGGTCCGGCTGGCGCCGCCGCACGTTGCGCGTACACGTACGCGCGGACGGGCCGTTGCCGGCGATGGTGCTTGTCGCGCGGCCGGGGACGACTCCGCCACAGGCGAGCGACGACGGACACCCGCTCGCGCGAGTGTCGGCATTGCCACCGACACCGCAGCGCACCCTCGAAGTGTCCCTCGAAGGCGCCGAACTTCCCTGGGGCGTACGACTGTTCCCGAGCTCGCCGGAGGGTCAGGGCGCGGTGGTTGGTGGGGGACCCGGTGGGGTGATTGTCCGCCATCCTCCGGATGATTCCCTGGTAATCCGCTAGCCCCACATTTCCGAGATCCACAAATATGGCGGGCTGTACGTGGGTCGCTTCGCGAAAATGTGGGGACCCTGACCTTTGTTGCGGGCCCCAGCCCCGCGACACCGCGTCCCTATTACCGGGCGCTCTCAGCGTCGTTGCTTGTGGTGACGTCACTCTTGATGGCAAGGACCGGACGCAACCGACCGAAAGGCTGCTCGCGAGGATGGCCTCCGTGTTCCGCCGCCGGCACTCCTGCCGGGTATCGGTCCGGTCCCGGGTGGTGGTCGTAGGCGTGCTGCTTCTCGGCGCCGCTCTCGCCGCCGGGTTCCTTGCGGTCGGGTTGAACCTCCGCGGGAGCCGCCCGGCCGGGGTGGCCCTGACGCTGAGCGACACCGACATCCTGCTGGTACGTGGGCACGGTTTCCCGTCCGGGGCTGAGATCACCGTTGACCTTGTCGGGGGTGATCTCACTGCTTCGGCACCGGCCCGGGCGGACCCGCATGGGCGGTTTCTCCTTACCTTCACGCTACCCATGGATTTTTCCGGCACTGTGTCGGTGACGGCGAGGTCGGGTGCAGTCACGGCCCGCGGTTCGTTACCGGTCACCGTCTGGGATACCCGGGGAAAGCTGTCGGGCCTGCCCTGGCTGTCCGGAGTACATATGGCGAACGAGCTGCCGCCCTATCTGGCCTTTGGCGCATGGCGGGGCCGACCGATCGACGTGGCCATGGTTTTCACGATCCGCGACCAGGGCTGGGGTCCGATATCCGAGCCCAGCTGGCCGCTGGACGATTTTGCGCCGTTCCCGGGAAAATTGGTCATCAGTCAGCCGCCGTTTCCGGAGGGGCAGGGCGGCAACGCGGAGTGCGCCCGTGGCGCCTATGACGGGCACTGGCGGCAGTTCGGCGCCTTTCTCGTGCGCAAAAACCGGGCTGACTCCATCGTGCGGATCGGCTGGGAGTTCAACGGCACGTACATGTACTGGCACGCGGATGCGAACGCGAAGAATTTCACGGAGTGTTTCCGTAGGATCGCCACGGCCATCCGTTCCACGGACCCGATGGTCAAGATTGACTGGACGTTCAACGCCCACAATTCCCCGGTACCGTCGAGCGGGAATCCATGGGACGCCTATCCCGGCGACGAATACGTCGACGTCGTCGGCATCGATGCCTACGACCATTACCCGCCGTCGCGGGACGAGGCGACATGGAAGCGGCAGTGTGAAAGTGCCAACGGGCTCTGCCACCTCATTCGGTACGCCCGTGAACACAGCCGGAAGGTCGGTGTGGGTGAGTGGGGTGTGACGTCTTGTAGCGGCGATGGCGGCGGAGATAATTCTTTCTATGTCCGGAAGATGTATGACACGTTCGTCGCCAACGCCGACGTGATGGGTTACGAAAGTTACTTTCACGACTCGGCGCCGGACAATGTGTGTTCGGCGATCATGAATGGAGGTCAGAACGCTCGGTCGGCTGCCGAGTACAGGCGGTTGTTCGGCGGGTCGTGACCGGCATGGCCGGGCGGAGCGGCCGGGCCGGGTGGAGGTGACAGGCGGTTGTCCGCTGGATGACAGCGGTGGGGAATTTGCCGGACCGCATTCCACGCCGCCTGCGGTCGATGTACCGTCTGGCAAGCCTGACGCCTCGCAATGGACGACGGATAGGCCAAAGGGTGTGCGATCATGGTTTTTCTCGCACGCCCGGAGGCCCCACGTAGCCGAGATAGGCCAAAGGGTGTGCGATCATGGTTTTTCTCGCACGCCCGGAGGCCCTGGGTAGTATAGGGGGTTTGCTGGGTGCGTCACTTCGGTTTTCTGGACGCGGACCGGACGGACGCGCTGTTTCACCGTCTGCCCGAAGAGATCCTCCCGGACGGGGACCGTCGGCTTGTGGCGACGGCGCTGGGCGCCACCCTTTACGCCCCGGGCACGCGGCCAACGCTTGCCGCGGACGTACGCCGTCAGGTCGCCGCCGGGGTGACGTCGATGGTTCTCTGTCTTGAGGATGCCATCGCCGACCACGAGGTTGCCGCGGCAGAGGCGAACGTGATTGCCACGCTTCGTGACCTGGGTGAGAGCCCGCCGACTGGTGGCGGCGGACCCCCGTTGTTGTTCATCCGGGTCCGTGACATCGCCCAGATACCATTGCTGGCAGCACAGCTTGATTCCGCTGCGGCGGAGATGCTCGCCGGCTTCGTCCTGCCGAAGTTCGGTCCCGGGAACGGAGCACCGGCGTTGACGGCAGTTCTGCGTGCCTCGGACCGCCTGGGCCGGATTCTCTGGGCGATGCCTGTTCTGGAAAGCCCCGAGGTCATCTTCAAGGAGACCCGAGCGGGGGCGTTGTCGGGAGTTCGGGAGCTCGTCGACAAACATTCCGACGTCGTGCTGGCGGTTCGTCTGGGTGCTACTGATCTTTGTGGCCTGTTCGGGTTGCGACGGAACCGGGACCTGACGATCTACGACATCGCGGTGGTCCGCGACTGCATCGCGGACATCGTCAACGTCTGTGCCCGCGGCGGCGACCATGTGGTGAGCGGCCCGGTATGGGAGTATTTCGCCCAACCTGAGCGTCTGTTCGTGAGTTCCCTGCGGGTCACCCCGTTCCAGGAGGCCGATCTGATCGACGACAGCGAGGACGGCGCCCGGATGCGGTTACGCCTCGTCTCCGCCGATCTTGACCGGCTCATCCGCGAGGTGGTTCTCGACAAGGCCAACGGATTGTTGGGCAAGACGGTGATCCACCCCAGTCACGTTCCTGCCGTGCACGCTCTGCATGTTGCCAGCCATGAGGAGTATGTGGACGCCATGGCGATTCTCGCGGAGGATGCCGGCGGGGTACGGCCGAGTCGGTACGCGAACAAGATGAACGAGCTGGGACCGCACCGGACCTGGGCCGAGGCGGTCCTGCGGCGGGCTCGGGCCTTCGGCGTCCTACGGGAAGGCCATACATTCGTCGATGTTCTGGCCGCAACCGGGGCGTCATGAGACCCGGATGACGTACGTCTCGTACATGGATGGTGCCCGGGTGACAACGGCGGTGAAGGCGGAGGTCGTGTGAGCCTGGCGGGCTACATCGAGCAGTCTTCGGACGGCATGAACTGGCTGTGGGACGAACTGGGGCTTGACATCAGGATCAGATCCGATGTGGTGGGTAAGGGTCTGCACGGGCTGGTCGGGCTCGCGTTGCGACGCAACCCGCTGCGGGCACACCTGCTCGTCAGTCGGGTTCTCGGCAAACATCTCCCGGTGCGTCCGCGGGAATCGCTCATGGCTGGTCGCCTGCTGGCGGCACAGGCAGGTAAGGATTTCACCGGCGCAGGGGGCGAGCCGATGGCGCCGGGGCCGCTGGTGGTCGGATACTGCGAGACGGCCACGTCGCTCGGCCATACGGTGGCGGACGGTATTGCGGGGTGTGACTATCTGCATACGACTCGTCGGATGGTCCCCGGTGCCACCCCCCTGCTTGACTTTGACGAGGCGCATTCTCATGCCACGTTCCACTGGCTCATGCCGAACGATCCCGAGTTGGTACGGGCACCGCGTCCGCTGATTCTGGTGGACGATGAGCTCTCGACCGGTCGGACCGCGCTGGGCACGATCGAGGCGCTGCACGCCTACGCGGCGCGGCCGTCCTACACCGTGGCGACGCTCTTCGACGCCCGACCAGCGGAGTCCCGCCGCGCGTTCAACGAGCTCGCGGACCGTCTCGGCGTTTCTGTGCGGGTGGTGTCGTTGTTGGCCGGGGAGCTGGTGCTGCCACACGATGTGGCCGTGCGTGCGCAGCGGCTGCGGGCACGCCATGGGGATGGTGGCATCGGTGCCGATTCGCCGGAATTGCCCACCTGGCATCATCCCGTCCGCTTCGTGCGGCCCGACTGGCCGGCTGAACTTCCCGATGGTGCGCGCCATGGCTGGTCGCAGCCGGACCGGGTCCTGCTCGATACGGTCATATCGTTGGTCGCCGGCGAGATCGCCACTGTGTTGACCAGGGCGTCTGGACGCATTCTCCTGCTTGGTACCGAGGAGCTGATGTACACGCCGTTGCGGATCGGGGCTGCCCTCGACGAGATCGTTTCTGGTGACGTGGTCTTCCACTCGACGACGCGTTCGCCGGTCTACCCGATCGACGCCGAAGGCTATGCGATCCGTTGCGCGCTGACGTTCCCGGCGCCGGATGATCCCGCGCGGATGAGTCATGTCTACAACGTCCGGCCGGGTTTGTACGACGACATCGTCGTCGTGGTCGACTCGGCCGCCAACGGTGGGGGCGCGGACGTCGACGTGTCCGGGATGGTCGCGGTGCTGCGTCGGTGCGCGCCGGTGACCGTGGTCACGATACCGACACGAGGCCCGGATGGGCGTCCGATGACCCGGCAGACCGGGCGGGTAGCAGGGGGAATGTGTTGAGCGACGGTACGCTGCTGGGAGCCATTCCGGGCACGGTGGGTTCGGGATCCTACGATCCCGCGGATGTGACCTTCCTGCTGAAGGATCTCAGTGAGATTCCGCTGGAACGTCCTACCGAGGACCGCGAGGAGGAGTTTTCCAAGGGACGCCATTACGCTGAGGACCTGCCCGTCGAATACGAGCCTTCGGATGCCTATCTGGCTCTTTTTGAAAGCGCGCTCATCCGTTCGGCGGAGCGGGTTGCCACCGCGGTCGGGGTAGCCACCGAGCTTGTGCTTGCGAAAAAGGAGAAGCCGGTCATCGTGTCGCTCGCGCGGGCCGGAACGCCCGCCGGCATCCTCATGCGGCGCTGGGCCCGGTGGAAGCACGGGCTCGATCTGCCGCACTACTCGGTCTCGATCATCAAGGACCGGGGGCTCGACGAGAACGCGTTGCGGTGGATTCTCGACCGCCATGACCGCCACGCGCTCCAGTTCGTCGACGGCTGGACCGGCAAGGGCGCCATCCTGAAGGTTCTTCAGGCGGCGTCGGAGCAGCTCGGGGTGGACGGCTCCATGGCGGTGATCGCGGACCCGGGTCACTGCACATCGCTCTACGGCACCCGGGATGACTTCCTCATCCCGCACAGCTGCCTGAACTCCACGGTCAGTGGTCTGGTGAGTAGGACCGTGCTGAATTCGACGCTGATCGGTCCGGCCGATTTTCATGGGGCCAAGTACTATCGGCAGTTGGCTGACCGGGATTACTCCCGCCGGTATGTGGATACCGTCGTGAACGCATTTTCCAGCGTATCGGCCACGGTCTCGCACGGTCTGGGCCAGGCGGAGGACCGAACCCCGACCTGGGCCGGGTGGCGTGCGGTTGAAATGTTGGCGAAGGACTACGGCATCGCCAATATCGGCCTTGTCAAGCCGGGGGTCGGCGAGACTACCAGGGTTCTGTTGCGACGAGTGCCCTGGAAGGTTGTCGTTGCGCCCGACCGGCTGGCGGAGCTGGCTCATGTCCTGTCGCTCTGTGCGGCCAAAGGGGTGGAGGTGGAGGAAAGAGCTGATCTGCCGTATTCCTGCGTCGGAATCATCAAGCCACTCGAGGGCCGGCCTGACCGGGCGCTGTTCAACGTACCGTCCTGACATTTAGAGCGACCGGCAATAGGGGACGCGGCGTCGCGGGGCTGGGGCACGCACCTCGCCGCGTTGTCGTCGGTCGACACCTAACACCTCCGGTGCCTCCCTCCTCCGCCTTGCGATGCACGCACCCCAGCCCCGCTCCTTGATTCACGCCCCTACTGCCGGGCGCTCTTAGCGGGCGTTGAACGGCCGGCGCGTTCCAGCTCGCCCAGTATTTTCATGATCATATTCCGTTGTCTGATCGGACCGCGGGTCCGGGTGGCAGCGCGTAGTTCTGCGACAGTGGTCAGGCGTTGGTACACGGCGGCTGCGAGGACGGCGTGGGTATTCTGCGGCCGCGTCGCCCAGTTGGCCATGTCGACAACGGATCGGGCCAGCCGGGTTCGTGGTGGATGCAGCACCGGACACAGCTCCGTGGGGCCGAGCCGGGCGCTGTGGTGAATGACAACGCCGGGGCGAGGGCTCGGCCGCCGCTGTGGCGGTACCAGGACGGTGACGTTCTCCTCGTCAAATCCGTGCAGACCGCCGAGAGCCGCCGCACACGCACCGCCGAGAACCGTGCCGGGGCCGATGGATTCGACCACGCACCACAACAGCTGCATCCGGGTGAGCGGCCCGGCCTGTGTCACGAGGACTCCGGGCATGGGCACTTGCCATCGTCCGGATTTCACCCGCCATCGAATGGTCGCCCGGCTTGTTCCAGCCGCCATAGCGGTGCGGATCGCGATAACTCCGCACTGGTTGTCGGCTGTCTTCTGCCAGGCGTGCTGGCCGGGGTCCGGGGCCATGCGCACAAGCCTCGCCGATCCGCGGGTCGAACGGAATACCATCTGCCGGGCTGTGGAAAAGCCGCCGTCGTAGTCCCTGGCTGTGGACGAACGGTCCACCCGCCGGGCCTGTCCAGAACAGGTTTCCAGAACAGGTTCTCGGGACGGGTTTTCCGCACCGACGCCGGCGCCGGCGGCGCGGGTCAGCCGCGGTGCGGCTCCGGCCGGGCCGATTGGCGCTCGGTTCGGCGAATCCTCGACCGGACCAGGCGGATCGCGGGAAAGCCGAGCCAGCAGAGCTGAGCCACTGTCGGTGAGACGAAGGCAACCGGGATGGATCCGCCGAAGACGACCACCGCGGCGGCCGAGTGAATCGCGCCGACCCGCATGAGCGGATGGGGCGCATATCGTAGCAGTTTGGGAGTACGGATGACGTACGCCCACATGGCGGTCTCCAGAACGGCGGTCACGCAGACATTGCTTGCGTACCACACGACCGCGGTGGTGCTCTGCCCATAGCGTCCGAGCAGTTCCGTGGTGAACGGCAGCACCGTGATCGGCGCGAGAAAGGTGAGACCAAGCAGCAGGAGCCGGGAATCGCTGGCCTGAAGGTAGCCGAACAACGACCGGTGGGAAAGCCAGAACAGGCCGATGACCGCGAACGTGAGGGCCGCGATGGCGAGCTCGGGCACGACATCGTCGTGCAGGGCCTTGGACAGGTCCGCGGTGGACAGCCCCCGGGGCACGCCGATGCCGACCATCAGCAGCGTGATCGCGATCGCGAACACGCCATCGGTGAACGCCAGCAGGCGACCGAGTGACGACATCGACCGTTCGTCATCCTCCAGATCCATCCTGTTATCGTGACGGGTGGTCGCCGTGTGCGTACGACGGCGTCCCGTAATGGTCTGGATCGTTCGCGTACCCGTGTCGTACAGTCTGGCTATCGACACGCGACCTCCGCCGCCGCTGGCGGCCGGGACTCCGCCGCCGCGTTGGCTGGTCGCCTGCGATCTCGATCAGACGTTGATCTACAGTCGGAGTTCCTTCCGGCTCGCGGCAGGCAGCGGTGAACCCGCGCTGGTGACTGTTGAGCGGATTGACGGCCAGCCGGCCGCCTTCTGTACCGTGCGGGCTGCCCGACTGATCGCGTGCCTGGACGTCGCGGCGACCCTCGTCCCGGTCACCACGCGGACGCGGGCACAGTACGCGCGAGTGGATCTCGGTGTGCGCCCCAGGTTCGCGATCACGACGAACGGCGGCCAGCTACTGGTGGACGGCCGTCCGGATGAGGACTGGGCCGCCCGGGTCCGCGCCCGGATCGACTCGGCGGCAGGCCCGATTGCAGGCGTCCGGGCCGTGGCCGAACGTCTTGCCGCCGACGGCTGGGTCAGGGTCGCCCGGGTCGCCGACGACCTGTTCGTGTACCTCGTCGCCTATGAGCGTGCCGGTGTTCCCGATCTCCGCGAGGTCGCTGCCGACCTTGCCGCCGACGGTTGGACACTGTCCATCCAGGGACGCAAGGTCTACTTCGTGCCGGCCGTTCTGACCAAGGAGGCGGCGCTCGCCGAAGTGGTGCGCCGGGTCGGGGCCGTCGGCCTGGCCGCCGCGGGTGATTCGCTGCTCGACCGCGGAATGCTCGCCGGCGCGGACGTCGCTGTCCGTCCCGCCCATGGTGAGCTGCACGACATCGGCTGGACCGCCGCGAATCTGCGAATCACCGCCGCGGCCGGGCTGCTGGGCGGCCAGGAGTTGCTGGAGATTCTCGCTGCGCAGCTCACCGTGGGTTGACCGGGGCGCGTCGCTTTCCGCTCACTCCTTTTCCGCTCACTCCTCGTCCGGGCACTCCCCTTGCCCCTGTGCTGCTGTCTGTAGTCGTTGCATGGCGTGCCGTGGGAGTCGCGGTTGGCCAAGTTCAGGTACAGTACGGTACTGTATTGAAAATGATCGGACGTCGAGAGGAGCCCGGGGTTGCGATGATCTCACTGCCGCCGTGTGGCCGATCCCCGGGTCGACCCCGGGATGATGCCCGCGAGCAGGCCATTCTTGATGCCGCCCTCGAGCTGCTGGCCGAGGTCGGTTACGAGCGGATGAGCATGGTCGCCGTAGCGGCCCGGGCGCGGGCGAGCAAGGCGACGATCTACCGGCGCTGGGCCAACAAGGACGAACTCGTCATCGAGGCCATCCGCCGACGGGGCGGGGGCGACGAGATAGTCCCCGTCGACACCGGCAGCCTTCGTGGTGACCTCATGGACGCCGTCTGCCAGATGGTCGACCACGTGTCCCGGCAAGATGCCGCGCTGATCTCCGGGGTGTTACTGGCCATGCGGGAGTCGCCCGACCTCGCGGCGACGCTGCGGGTCCAGATGATCGAAGAAAAGCGCTGGATCGGCGATCTCATCGTGCAGCGCGCGATGGACAGGGACGAACTGCGTTCGCCCGCCGCTGCCGAGGTCTTTCGCGAGTTGGCGCCCGCACTGCTTTTCTCTCGGCTGCTCATCACCGGGGAGCCGCTTGACAGCGCATTCATCGAACATATGATCGACGATGTGCTGCTGCCGCTGATGACCTCGGCGCGCGCCGAGGACGACTGACGCTGGATTTTCTGACACCGGATTCCCTGACCCCGTGTCCGGCCGTGCGTCCACCGATGCCCGAATCATCCCGTAATCTTCGGTTTGTCTGGTCAAGGAGCATCAGTGACTACGACTGTTGAACGCCCACATGGAAGCATCGGAGCGGAGGCCGGGGGTGGCGTCGACCCCCGGCGATGGCTCGCGCTCGCGATCATCGCCGTGGCACAGCTGATGATAGTGCTCGACGCGTCCATCGTGAATATCGCCATGCCCAGGGCCCAGGCCGACCTGCACATTTCCGTGGCTGATCGACAGTGGATCATCACCGCGTACACCTTGGCATTCGGTGGCCTGCTGCTCCTGGGCGGCCGGATCGCCGACTTCATCGGGCGAAAGCGCGCCTTTGTCGGTGGTCTGCTCGGTTTCGCCATGGCATCCGCGCTCGGTGGCCTCGCTCCGGACGCCTCGTTCCTGTTCGCCGCCCGTGCACTGCAGGGGGCATTCGCGGCGGTTCTCGCGCCGGCAGCGCTGTCCCTCATCACGGTCACGTTCACCGAGACCAGAGAACGTGCCCGCGCCTTCGGCGTCTATGGCGCGATCGCCGGTGGCGGCGCCGCGATCGGGCTCATCCTCGGCGGCGTGCTCACCGAGTACACCTCCTGGCGCTGGTGTCTGCTGGTCAACGTCCCGATCGCACTGATCACAGCTGCCGCCGCACTGCCGATCGTGGGGGAGAGCCGGGCCGAGGGTAAAGCGCGATACGACATTCCCGGGACGCTGACCGTCACCGCCGGGCTGGTCAGCCTGGTCTACGGTTTCACCAAGGCAGCTGAGGACGGCTGGAGCTCGGCGGTCACGCTCGGGTTTCTCGCGGCAGCGGCCGCGTTGCTGGTCGGGTTCGTCATCGTCGAGGTACGCAGCGCTGCGCCGCTTCTTCCACTGCGGGTGGCCTGGGAACGCAACCGCGGCGCGTCCTTCCTGTCGTCCCTGCTCATCGGTGGCGGCCTGTTCGCCATGTTCCTTTTTCTCACCTACTACCTCCAGGTGAGTCTCGGGTACAGCGCCCTGCGGACCGGATTCGCCTTCCTGCCGTTCAGCGCTGGGATCATCGTGTCAGCCGTACTCGCCAGCCAGCTCATGCCGCGTACCGGGCCCAAGGTCCCGATGGTCGTTGGAACCGTGTTCACGGCGGTCGGTCTGCTCACGTTGACTCAGATCGGTCTCGACACCAGCTATGTCAGCCACGTCCTGCCCGGTGAGCTGCTCATGAGCTTCGGCCTTGGCCTCGTGATGGTACCGATGTCGAGTCTTGCGCTCATCGGTGTCGAGCCCCATGACGCGGGTGTGGCCAGCGCCCTGGTCAACGCCACCCAACAGGTCGGTGGTTCGCTGGGAACGGCACTGCTCAACACGGTGTTCGCCACCGCGGTGACGAACTATGTCATCGACCACGGCGCCAGCCCGCAGAGCACGGCCCAGGCGCAGATCTCCGGTTACACGACGGCGTTCGTCTGGGGCGCGGTGCTGATTCTGCTCGCATTGGTGACCATCGTCGTCCTCGTCCGGGCCGGAAAGGACGATGTGCCGGCGCAGGCGGGTGTCGTACACGCGGGGTAGCGCGCCCGGTGGCGGGCCCGGACCGGACATGGCCGGGCCCGCCACCGCGGCGGGATCCGGTGGGTTGTCGGCACTTCGTGGTACACCCGGATGCGGATGAAATGGCAACCGGACGCAGGAGGAGCCATGACCAGCACGGCGGACGGCACCGGTATCGCCGGCACCGACCAGACCAGGACCAGCGTCGCGGGCAGCGGTCTGGAGCATGAGCTGGAGCGGATGCTGTCGGTTGACCGGTTCGATCCGCCGGCCGATTTCGCCTCCCACCAGCCGTATGCGGCCGATGCAGACGCGGCCGCCACCGACCCGGTGGCTTTCTGGGCAGACAAGGCCCGCACCCTGCTGGCATGGGACGTCCCGTTCACGACCGTGCTCGATGATGAGAACCCGCCTTTTTACCGCTGGTTCAGCGATGGCCGTCTCAACGTTTCGGCGAACTGCCTGGATCGGCACGTGGCTGCCGGCCGGGGCGAGAAGGTGGCCTTTCACTGGGTCGGTGAGGAGGGCGAACGACGTGCGCTGACCTACGCCGACCTGCTGGCTGAAACCCAGCGGCTGGCCAACGGGCTGAAAAGTCTCGGAGTCGGCAAGGGCGACGTTGTCGGGATCTTCCTGCCGATGATTCCCGAAGTCGTGGTGGCGATGCTGGCCTGCGCTCGGATCGGCGCCGTCCACAATGTCGTTTTCGGCGGGTTCGCCCCGTCCGCGGTCCGTGAGCGGATGGAGGTTTCCGCGGCCAAACTGTTGATCACGGTGGACGGTGCCCGCCGCAAGGGCCGGACGGCCCCGGTCAAGGAGGCGGTGGACGCCGAACTCGGCGGGGTGAAGACCCTTGAGCACATCGTCGTGGTCCGTTCGACCGGCACACCCGCCCCGATGCTCGACGGCCGGGACGTCTGGTACGACGAGCTGTGCGAGCGGGCCGACCCGGTGTGCCCGGCCGAGCCGATGGACGCCGAACACCCGTTGTTCATTCTCTACAGCTCCGGGTCCACGGCCAAGCCCAAGGGCATCCTGCACACCACCGGGGGATACCTCACCGGGGCGACCTACACCCACCGGCTCGTCTTCGACCTTGACCAGGCATCGGACGTCTACTGGTGCTCGGCCGACGTCGGCTGGATCACCGGGCACTCCTACATCGTCTACGGGCCGCTGTCCAACGGCGCGACCAGCGTGATGTTCGAAGGCGCTCCCGATTATCCCGACCGGGACATCTGGTGGAAGATCGTCGAGGAGTTCAAGGTCACGATTTTCTACACTGCTCCGACGGCGATCCGGACGTGCATCAAGTGGGGTCCGCAGTACCCGGGCAGGCACGACCTGTCCTCCCTGCGGCTCCTGGGCACCGTGGGCGAGCCGATCAATCCGAAGGCGTGGCTGTGGTACCACAAGGTGATCGGCGGCGGTCGTTGCCCCATCGTCGACACCTGGTGGCAGACCGAGACCGGTGCGATCATGATTTCTCCGGTGCCGGCTGTGACGGCGACCAAGCCCGGTTCGGCCACGACGGCGCTGCCGGGGATCTCACCGGCGCTGCTGTCCGAGGATGGTGTGCCGATCACCGAGGGCACCGGCATCCTGGTGATCACCAAGCCGTGGCCGTCGATGCTTCGGACTCTTTATCAGGACGACGAACGGTTCGTGCAGACCTATTTCTCGCGATTCGGTCGGAGCGTGTATGTCGTCGGTGACGCGGCCCGGCGTGATGCCGACGGCTATTTCTGGATCATCGGCCGGATCGACGATGTGATCAATGTGTCAGGCCACCGTCTGTCGACGGCCGAGGTCGAGTCGGCGATCGTCGCCCACGGGGCGGTGGCGGAGGCCGCCGTCGTCGCCCGGTCCGACGACCAGACCGGTCAGGCCATTGTGGCCTTTGTCACTTTGGCCGGGGATCGTGTCGGCGACGATGCGATGGTGACCGAGATTCGCGACCATGTGGCCGCGCGGATAGGGAAGCTGGCCCGTCCCAAGCAGGTGATCTGGGCCGACGACCTCCCGAAGACACGCTCAGGGAAGATCATGCGGCGGCTGTTGCGGGACATCGCCGAGGGGCGCGAGCTCGGCGATGTCACGACGCTGCGCGATCCGACGGTAATGGGTGCTTTGTCCGCGAAAGTCGCCGCGGCCGGCCCGGACGAGTGACCAGGGGGATCGGGGCGTCGGGCAGCCGAGGCCCCGGCTGCATCCCGGCCCGCCGACACCCGGGTGGATTCCGGCGCTCGGCGGTGTCTAGGCTCACAACTTCGTGAGAGCCCTTCGACGCTTCACCGTCCGTGCACAGCTCCCCGAGCAACTCCTCCCGCTCGGCGAGCTTGTGCTGAACCTCCGCTGGTCATGGCACCCGGAGACACTCGATCTTTTTGAGTCCGTCGATCCAGAACTGTGGCGCTCCTGCAAGGGGGATCCGGTTCGTCTGCTCGGCGAGGTCGACCACGAGCGCCTTGAGACCCTGGCAGCTGATCGCCGCTTCATCCGGCGCCTGCACGACGCCGCCGAGGACCTGCAGGAATATCTGACCGCTCCACGCTGGTACCAGGCGCTGTCCGATGCCCCGAGGGCGATCGCCTACTTCTCGCCGGAGTTCGGCATCACCGAGGTGCTGCCTCAGTACTCCGGTGGCTTGGGGATTCTCGCCGGCGACCATCTCAAGACCGCCAGCGATCTCGGGGTGCCGATCGTCGGGGTGGGTCTTCTCTACCGGGCCGGCTATTTCGTGCAGTCGTTGTCTCGGGATGGCTGGCAGCAGGAGCGTTATCCCGGCATCGACCCACACGGCCTGCCGCTGACCCAGCTCATCGACACCGTGGGCGCTCCGGTCAAAATCGCGATCGGGCTTCCCGAGGGCCGTACGCTGCATGCCCAGATCTGGAAGGCGCAGGTCGGGCGGGTGCCGCTGCTCCTGCTCGACTCCGACGTCGAGGACAACCAGCCGGCCGAGCGGGGTGTCACCGACCGGCTCTACGGCGGCGGAACCGACCACCGCCTGTTGCAGGAGATGCTGCTGGGAATCGGTGGGGTTCGCGCGTTGCGGGCCTACTCGGCGGTTTCCGGTGCCCCGACTCCGGAGGTTTTTCACACCAACGAGGGCCACGCGGGTTTTCTCGGCCTGGAGCGCATCCGTGAGCTGACCGAGACCGGCCTGAGCTTTGACGAGGCGTTGGAGGCGGCCCGCGCCGGCACGCTGTTCACGACCCACACTCCGGTCCCCGCGGGTATTGACCGGTTTCCCAGGGACCTGGTGGCCCGTCACTTCGGCGGGGACAACGCCTGGCCGGGCGTGCCCGTCGACCGTGTGCTGGATCTCGGTGCGGAGTCGGACCCGAACATGTTCAACATGGCCCACATGGGCCTGCGGCTGGCTCAGCGTTCCAACGGGGTCAGCAGGCTCCACGGAATCGTCAGCCGCGAGATGTTCTCGGGCCTGTGGCCCGGGTTCGACCCGGCCGAGGTTGCCATCGGTTCGGTCACGAACGGCGTACATGCGGCCACCTGGGTATCGCGCAGTGTGATCGAACTGGCTGACCGGGAGTTCGGTCCATCTCCCCTCGAGGATGGCGGCGAGGGTTTCGCAAAGATTGCCCAGGTGTCGGACGACGCGGTCTGGTCGATGCGTCGAGAACTGCGTGAGCGCCTGGTGACCGAGGTTCGGCGGCGGCTGCGCACATCGTGGCTGCAGCGTGGCGCTGCACCCAGCGAGCTCGACTGGATCGACGGCGTGTTCGACCCGGCCGTCCTGACGATCGGGTTCGCCCGTCGGGTCCCCTCCTACAAGCGTCTCACCCTGATGCTGCGGGACCGGGAACGGCTCACCCGGCTGCTGCGCCACCCGCAGCGCCCGATCCAGATGGTCATCGCAGGCAAGGCGCACCCGGCCGACGACGGCGGCAAACAGCTCGTCCAGCAGATCGTGCAGTTCGCGGACTCCTCCGAGGTCCGTCATCGCATCGTCTTCCTGCCGGACTACGACATCGGGATGGCGCGTTTCCTCTACTCCGGTGCGGACGTGTGGTTGAACAATCCGCTGCGCCCGCTGGAGGCGTGCGGCACGTCGGGCATGAAGGCCGCGCTCAACGGGTGCCTCAACCTGTCCATCCGGGACGGTTGGTGGGACGAGATGTTCGATGGGCAGAACGGCTGGGCGATCCCCACCGCGGACGGTGTCGAGGACCCCGACCGGCGTGACGATCTCGAGTCGGTCGCCCTGTACGAGCTTCTGGAGAACACGGTCACCGCGCGGTTCTACGACGTCGCCGGCGCGGGCACGCCTCCTCGCCAGTGGACCTCGATGGTCAAGCACACCCTGTCCACGCTCGGCCCGCAGGTTCTCGCCACCCGGATGGTGCGGGAATACGTCGAGCGGTACTATCTGCCCGCCGCGGCTTCGGCGCGGGTGGCCGCGGCCGACGGGCTGCTCGGGGCACGCGAGCTCGCAGGCTGGAAGGCGCGGATCCGCCAGGCATGGCCGGCTGTGCGGGTCGTCAACGTCGACTCGGCCGGGCTCGGTGACACCCCCCAGGTCGGGCAGTCGTTGGTGGTCCGGGCGACTGTCGAACTCGGTGGCCTGGACCTTGGGGACGTAGAGGTGCAGGCGTCCTATGGACGCATCGACGAGGCCGACCGGTTGCTCGACCCGGCCACCGTCGCGCTGGCCCACACCGGTGCCGGCGAGGGCGGCGGGCTGCGCTTCGAGGGCACCATCCCGCTGCGGCGGACGGGGGCCTTCGGCTACACCGTCCGGGTGCTTCCGAGACATCCGCAGCTCGCTTCGCCGGCGGAACTCGGGCTCGTGGCGAATCCGGACTGACAGTGCCGCCACCGGGTGGGGGGCCGGCCGCACCCTGGCAGCCCCCCACCCGGTTATCCGGTGGCGCGGTTATCCGGTGGCGCGTAGGAGCAGGACTGCGCATCCGGTGACGTGGAGCTCCTGATCGGCGTCCAGGTGCCGGGCAGGTCCGTCGAGAGTGCCGGGGAAGCCTGCGAGATCCTCTGCGGAGGTGTCCAACAGCAGTTCGTAGGCGTCAGCCCACGGCTCACCCGGCAGCACGACGTCTACCTCACCAGGGTCGGGATGCAGGACGAGCAGGAAGCTGTCGCCGGTGACCGTGGCGCCGTCCGACGTGCGCCAGGGCAGCGTCCGTCCGGACAGGTGGGCTACCACCGTGTGGACCAGTGGTGAGTTCCAGTCGGCGTCCAGCATGATCGTGCCGTCGGCGCCAAACCAGGTGATGTCCGCGAGTGACCCGATGCTGGACGGGCCGCCGTGGAAGAACGCCTGGCGGCGCAGTGTCTGCGACGCCCGCCGTAGAGCCACCAGGCCGCTGACGAGCCCGAGCAGCATCGGATCGTCTCCGGCGGGGTCGGCCGGGGGAGACTGGAGTCCATCGGCCGGTCCATCGGCCGGTCCATCGGCCGGTCCGTCCGCCGGTGCACCGGCAGGCCAGCGGAGCCAGGAGATCGCGTTGTCCTGGCAGTAGGCGTTGTTGTTGCCGTTCTGTGAACGGCCGAACTCATCCCCGGCGAGCAGCATGGGTACGCCCGCCGACAGCAGTAGCGTCGCGAGCAGCGCGCGGCGGGTGCGGCGCCGGTAGGCCAGCACGTCCGGATCGTCGGTCGGGCCCTCCACACCGCAGTTCATCGAGTTGTTGAAGGCGTCGCCGTCGCGGTTCCCCTCGCCGTTGGCCTGGTTGTGTTTTTCGGCGTAGGAGACGAGATCGGCGAGGGTGAAGCCGTCGTGTGCGGTCACGAAGTTGACCGAAGCCCACGGCCGCCGGCCCGAGTGCTGGTACAGGTCACTCGACCCGGTGATCCGGTAGCCCAGGTCGGCCACGCCGGACGCGCGCTGGGTCCAGGCCGCGCGGACGGTATCGCGGTATCGGCCGTTCCATTCCACCCATGGCGCGGGGAAGGCGCCGACCTGGTAGCCACCCCAGCCGACGTCCCATGGTTCGGCGATGAGCTTCACACCTGATATCAGCGGGTCGGCGTGGATGGCGGTCAGCAGCGGCGCAGCCGGGTCGAATCCGTCGGGGTTGCGGGCGAGCGCGGTTGCCAGGTCGAACCGGTATCCGTCCACGCCCATCTCGGTGACCCAGTAGCGCAACGAGTCCATGATCAATTTGATCACGTGGGGGGATGAGGTGTTCAGGGTGTTGCCGCATCCGGTCACATCCCGGTACCGGCGTGGATCACTCGGTTCCACCCGGTAGTACGTGGTGTTGTCCAGCCCGCGCAGCGACAGCGTCGGCCCCCGTTCACTGCCTTCGGCCGTGTGGTTGAAGACCACGTCGAGGATGACCTCGATGCCGGCCGCGTGAAGATCATGAACCATGGCTCGGAACTCGGCCACTGGATTGTCGGTGGCCGCGTAGCTCGGATGCGGGGCGAAGAAGCCCACGGTGTTGTAGCCCCAGTAGTTGACCAGGCCCCGGTGCGACAGCGTCGGTTCGGAGACGTTCGCGTGGACCGGCAGCAGTTCGACCGCGGTGACACCGAGGGTGCGCAGGTGGTCGATGACCGCCGGGTGTGCCAGCCCCGCGTAGGTGCCCCGCTGGCCGGCCGGG
>NZ_CAUVXG010000015.1:6550-15135 GCF_963555885.1 Protofrankia sp. Cr2 | reverse complement strand
CCCGGCCGGTTGGCGGCCGGGTCGGCACCGGGCGGCCGGGGGTCGATGACCACGCATCGCGGGACGAAGGGCGCGGAGTCGCGTCTGTCCGAGCCCTCCGAGTACGGGTCGGTCTCGTCGAAACCGGCGATCGCCGGATGCAGGACAAGACCGCCGGTCAGCATGCGGGCGTATGGATCGACGAGAAGCTTCGCCGGGTTGTAGCGCAGGCCGCGGTCGGGGGCGTACGGCCCGTGTGCGCGCAGACCGTAGCGCTGGCCCGGCCCGACACCGGGCAGGTAGCCGTGCCACACCCCGCCGTCACGTTCAGGTAGCCGGTAGCGATTCTCGTTGCCCTGGCCGTCGAACAGGCAGATCTCGACCGCGGCGGCATTGGGGGCTGCCACCGCGACGTTGACACCGGATCCGTCCCAGTGCACGCCGAGCGGGTCGGGCGCTCCGGGTAGGGAGCGGTCGGACACATCCACGATGCCTCGGGCCGGGGACAATGCCGTCACGTCCGTCACGGTAGCTGTCGAATGATGCAGGCGCTCGCGGTAGGAGATCACCTCGCGTGACGATCAGAGGCCGGGGTCGGTGCCGGACGGTGATCCTTGCGTATCCGTGAAGATCAGACGGCCAGGGCTTCAGTGGTCAGCGCCGGAAGGCGTCCGAACGCCTTCCGGCGCTGACCACTAATGTGCGTCAGGGGTCCTGAAGAGGCATCGCTGATCCGACGTAGTGATCCGCGGTGGTGAGCTGAGGAGGTCGTCCGGTGGCGGTCGTGCACTTTGAGGTCGACAAGGCGATAGGCACGATCAGGTTGGACCGGCCTCCGATGAACGCCATCGACAGCCAGCTCACCAGCGAGCTGCGGGTGGTAGCGGCGCAGGCGGCGGCCCGTTCGGACGTTCGGGCCGTTGTGCTCTACGGCGGTCCCAAGGTGTTCGCCGCCGGAGCCGACATCAAGGAAATGACCCCGATGGGCTACGCCGAGATCCAGGCGTGGGTCGGTGAACTCACCGCCACCTTCGAGCAGGTGGCCCGCATCCCCAAGCCTGTGGTCGCCGCGGTGACCGGATACGCCCTCGGTGGCGGCCTGGAGCTTGCCCTGTGCGCCGACTTCCGGGTCTTCGGTGACGACGCCAAGGTCGGGCTGCCCGAGATCCTGCTCGGAGTCATCCCGGGCGCGGGCGGGACGCAGCGGCTGCCCCGGCTGGTCGGTGCGGCCAGGGCCAAGGACCTGATATTCACGGGTCGCCAGGTGCGCGCACCCGAGGCCAAGGAGATCGGTCTCGCCGACCGGGTGGTGGCCCCTGATGACGTCTACGCCGAGGCTCTGCGCCTGGCCGGCCGGTTCACCCAGGGACCGTCGCTGGCGCTGCGGGCGGCCAAGGCAGCCATCGACGACGGCCTGGACGTTGGACTGTCCGAAGGGCTACGGCTGGAGACCGCGGTGTTCACCGGGCTGTTCGGGACCGAGGACAAGCGCATCGGCATGGAGTCCTTTGCCGAGCGAGGACCGGGCAAGGCGGACTTCGTCGGACGCTGACCGTGATCGGCTGCCGACGGTCATCTGTTGACGGTCACCGTTGCGGACCGTGATTTTTGTCGACCGTGATCGGTTGCCACCTGTCGCGGCTGCCGGACGTCCCGTGTGCCCGCTGGTCGGGTGTCGTCCGTCCGGTGTCGTCCGTCCGGTGTCGCGCAGGTGACTTCCTCGCGTTCGAGCGTGGGGCTTTCGTGGGGCGACGGGGCGCTCTACTATGGCGCCTGACATCCCGCTTCGGTCGATGATGCGACCGTGGACGGGCGCCACGAGAGGTGGGGGATGGCCGAAGCCGACGAGGTTGTCAGCATCCGGAAGCCGTCGGTGAACGCCGTCTCAGACAGTGGACGGATTCGCCTGCCAGGACTCGATCCGGACGCGTTCCGACATCCGCTTGACCGGCGGGCCACCCGTACGCTGAAGCGCGTTCCCGGGTTCGATCGGGTCGTGGCCAAATACATCGAATGGGGTGTCGAACGTACCCAGTACGTGGAGAATACGGCATCCAGCGTGAAGGTGGGTCCCCGCCAATGTCCGGGGATCCACGCGATCCTGCGCGAGACGTGTGCGATTTTGGATGTTCCAGAGCCTGAACTCTACATCCGGCGTGGGCCTGTCGACGCGTACACGGCAGGGAACAATCATCCGTACATCGTGCTTTTCACCGATCTTATCGACATCATGGATGACGATGAACTGCTGGCCGTGCTCGGGCATGAAATCGGCCACGTCAAATGCGGTCATGTTCTATATGGGACCATGGCGCGAATTATCGGCGGGGCGATGGGCGCGGGAGTGGCCCGGCGGTCGAACGCCGTGGTCAATAACATCGCGGCCTTCGGTCTCGGGGCGGGGCTCTCGGCCTGGTCGCGCAAGGCGGAGCTGACCGCGGACCGGGCGGCGATGCTCGTGGTTCAGGATCCCGATCCTTGCGTCCGGATGATGATGAAGTTGGCCGGCGGGGCAACCCGCTTGCTGGACCAGATGAACCCCACCGCCTTTCTTGAGCAGGCGCGGGTGCTTGACGACATGGCCGAGCAGAGCAGGCTGACCCGGTTTCACCGCATGCGGATCCGGACCGCCGGATCCCATCCACTCACGGTCGAGCGCGCCCGCTATTTTGACGAGTGGCTACGCGAGGACGAGCCCAGGAAGATCCTCGATGGGATCTATGCGGTGCGGGCCGGTAGCCGTGCATGCCTGACCTGCGTGAAGCCGGCGCGGCCGACGGAGAACTTCTGCACGGCTTGCGGAACCGGCCTCGCGGTCTGGACCACCTCTGCCTAGAACGACAGGGCGGGGTGCCGCCGAACGATGTGAATCCGGTGCTGCTCCCGTCGCATCCGATTCACATCGTTCGATGTGATGACCTCCCGACACGGATGCGGGAATCAACGTAGGGCGAGCGGGAGTCAACGTAGGGCGAGATCGACGATGAGGGGCTTGTGGTCGCTCCCGAATGCCGCACCCACCTGGTAGCCGGTGACGGCGAACTGCGGCGAGGCCAGGACGTGATCGATGCGCAGCAGCGGCGGCAGCACCAGGTGGTTCGCGTTCCAGGTGGGTGTCCAGCCGGCGCCGACCACGTCGTGGGCATCACGAAGATGATCATTTAGAAGGCGCTGGAACGGTCGGTGGTCGCGGGTGGCGTTGAAGTCGCCTGCGAGCACCACGGGGATGGGCGTGCGGGCGACGTCGGCCCGCAGGTTGTCCAGTTGGCTGCGCCACCGCGGGGCGGAACCGCCGTTGATCGGCGCGCCCGTGTGGACGGCGAAAAGGCGGAACCGGTGCGCTGCGTCCACCTGCACAGTCAGCCGCAGTGACGGCAGGTCTGCAACCGACCGCAGCTCCGGCTCGACCAACGGGAAACGGGAGAACACCGCGATCCCGAACGGATTCGGCTGGGCATGGACCTCCCGGTAGGGGAAAGCCGCCAGCGCCGCGGTCTTCTCGATCGCGGTCAGGGTAAGGGGGGTGGCCTCCTCCAGAACGAGGATGTCGGGCCCGTCCGCGCGGATCTGGCTACCCAGACGGCCGGCGTTCTCGTTCGTATACAGCAGGTTGGCACTCATCATCCGTACCTTCGCCGAGCCGGCGGGTGCGGTTTCGGGCTTCCCCGGCCAGAGCTCGGGTAGCGTCCAGAACAGGTGGGCGATGATGACCAACGTTGAGACGATCAACAGCCGGTTGCGTCGCAGCGCGAAACCGACGGCCAACACCACATAGGCCGGCAGGTACTCGACCGGGGTGAAGGCGTTGATCCCCGAGTAGGGCCAGCTCAGCACGTCATCCAGGTGGACGCCGCGGCCCAGCGCGATGACCCCGAGGCTGCCGACGACCAGCCAGGAAAAAAGAATCACCAAAGTCCGCGGCGGAATCACCCCGGCGGTGTTGCGCTTCGATGGCAACCCGTGATCGTCGTCTTCGGGGTACACAGGCAGGTCAGAGCCGGTATCCGAGTGCGGGGTCATGCTTCATAGACTGCAGGCGGGGAGGTCCGCGGCCGGCGGCGGGGCCGGTGGAGCGCTTCCAGCCACGGCCAGTCGGCCTGCTCGGTCACGGACGGTGCCTCTGCCGGCCCAGGTCGGAGGCACCGTCCGGACGGCGTGTCCGGCCGCGCTGCGGCCAGCCGCGCTATGCCACCGCGACCTCGGTGTGGATCTCTTTGCGGGCGATCAGCGGTGCCGAGCGCGCCCGCAATTCCCGGACTGCGACGACATCGTCATGCCGGCTCAACCTGCGGTCGACCTCGCGCAACTTGTCGATGATCCGAGCAGATTCCAAGTGGCCGGCGAGGTCGATCGCGCGGCTTGCTGCGTCCAGCGCGGCTTCGACGTCCGGTCCAGGCCGGCGCAGATACGACAGCGCGAGATCCGCTTCGGCGTAGCTGCGGGTCCGGGTCCGCGAAGCTGGCGGGCGGGAACGAGATTCCAGCAGCAGGGGTTCGGCCGCTTTCGCCTTGCCGAGCAGCAGAAAACAGTGGCCCTTGCATTCGGCCACGTCCACTTCGTCGTAATGGGAGGCCCATGGCGGACCGTCACCGGGCTTCGCGCGTTCGAGTTCGTCCTCCATGTTGATCAGTGCCCGGCTGCAGCCGGGCTCATCGCCCATGCGGCCCAGTGCCCAGGCGTGTTTGTCGTGCAGCATTGCTCGGACCGTGGGAGACGCCGAGCCGCGGGATCGGTCGATGGCGGCCTTCGCCATGGCCAGGCTTTGGCGGTACTGACCGAGGCGGCCGGCCTGATCGCTCATGGCGGACAGGATCCGGCTGGCGAGCATCGTGTCCCCGCTGTGTTCCGCGAGGCCCAGCGCCTGGATGTAGTAGCGCTGCGCAAGGGCCTGGCGGTCGCAATCCTGAGCGAGCCAGCCGCTGAACTGGGTCAGTTCGGCGAGCGAGCTGAACAGGTCCGGCGTGTGGCGGTTGTCGAAAGCCGCTTTGGCGCGGTCGTGCAGGAAGGCGACCACCTGTCCGCGAATCTCGGCGCCGCCGTAGCGGGCGTCGAGCTTCCGGAAGGTCTCGGTCATATCTCTGATCATGGATGCGGTCGGTACCGGCGGTATGGTTCCGTCCCGGCTGATCGTTTCGACGACTCCGGTGAGGCTCGCCAGCACGGGGTCGGCGAAGGCGGTCGCGACGAAGGCCGCTCCGTCGTATAAGAGGTCGCGCCTGCGCATATCTCGCCCCGAGAGTCCGGCAATGGTCCGAAGAGTGCCCGAGGGTTTCTCGGCTACGGCGAGCCCGAAGTCGTCGCCGTGATAGGTCTCGCCGCGCCAACCGAGATCGGATGGAGCGATGGGGTAGCCGACGAGCATCGACGTCTCGGCGGCGGCGAGCTCAGCCACCATGGGGTCACGGGGGCGCATGCCGCGACGCCAGTGGCCTACCGTGGTACGCGCAAGGCCTAGATCAACATGTCGTTGTCGGCGCGCGCGTTCGTTGACCTGTCGGGCGAAGCGGGTGTCCGAGACGGACGCTTCAGCGAGTAACCGCCCGAATAGGGTTTGCTCCGACCCGCAGTTGATCGCTTCCTGATCAGCTGACGATTGTTGTCTGTTCATTGAGCCCCCGTAGGCCATTACGTGATATTTCGTGATGCGATGATGAGGTGATGTGTCGTGAGACACAACGTAGTGGAGCTGTCACAATGTTGGAAGGGGGCGTGCAGACGCGCGTGCGAATGCACGCACCAGGCGTCTGGCGTGCAGGATGGGTCGAGTGCGACCTGGGTCACGTCGACGATCATTGAGCGTGTCAACGGCCTAGGTGCGACCATGTCAAGAGCAATGAAGACCCATGAATGTGGCTACGGAGGCCCCGAGGCGTGAACATCGTCGTCACCGTCAAGCAGGTTCCGGATACCTGGGCGGAGAAGAAGCTCGATCCCTCAACCAGGACGACGGATCGTAAGAGCGTCGACAACGTCATGAACGAAATGGACGAATACGGGGTTGAGGAGGCCCTGAAGATCAAGGAGGCTCATGGTGGCGAGGTGACGGTGGTCACCATGGGTCCCGCAAAGGCCTTGGAAACCGTGCGTAAGGCGCTGTCGATGGGCGCGGACAAGGCAGTCCACATCACCGACGAGGCGCTGGCCGGCTCCGATGCCCTGCAGACGTCCGCTGCGCTCGCGAAGGTTATTTCGACGCTTTCGCCGGATATTGTCATCACCGCCACTGAGGCGTCCGATGCCCGTGGCGGTGTGCTGGGTGCCCTGCTTGCCGAGCGGCTCGGATTCCCACAGCTGACTCAGGCCCGTAAGGTGACCGTCGACCCGGGCGCCGGCACGGTGCGAATCGAACGGCTGGCTGACAACGGCTACTTCCTCGTGGAAGCGTCCACACCTGTGGTTGTCGGGGTTGTCGAGAAGATCAATCAGCCGCGTTATCCGTCGTTCAAGGGCATCATGGCGGCGAAGAAGAAGCCGCTGGCCACTCTGTCGGTCGCGGACGCGGGGCTGGATGCCGGCACCGTGGGCCTCGCCAACGCTGCGTCGACGGTGCTGGACGCCCAGGCCGCTCCGCCCCGTCAGAACGGAACGATCGTCAAGGACGAGGGCGATGGTGGCACCAGGGCCGCTGAGTTCCTCGCCGCACAGAAGCTGATCTGAGGGGTCTTGTCCGATGGCTGAGGTTCTAGTTCTCGTCGAGCATGCAGACGGCGAGCCGAAAAAAGTCACCGCCGAGCTGCTGACGCTCGCCCGGTCGCTGGGTGAGGCGTCCGCGGTCTTCCTCGGCGCGCCCGGAACGTACGCGAAAGCCAAGGACTTCCTGGCCCAGTACGGTGCATCCACGGTGTACGTCGTCGAGTCCGAGGACGTCACCGACTACGTGGTGGCCCCGGTGGCTGAGGTCCTGGCCAAGCTGGTGACCGACAGGTCGCCGGTAGCGGTCCTGACCGCGGCCACCCCGGATGCCAGGGAAGCCGCCGCGCGCACAGCGGCCAAGACCGGGTCGGGCCTGATCTGGGACGCGGTCGGCCTCACGCCGGACCTGGCCGCTACCCAGGGCATCTTCGGTGGCTCCACGATCGTCACCTCGAAGGTCACCAAGGGGACGCCGGTCTTCGCGGTACGACCGAACACGACCCCACCGGTGGCCGCCCCGGCCACGCCGACCGAGGAGAAGGTCGACATCACGATCTCGGACTCCGCCAGGTCGGCGAAGATCCTGGACCGGGTGGTGGAGGCCAAGTCGGGTCGCCCCGACCTCACCGAGGCGCAGATCGTCGTCTCCGGTGGTCGCGGCCTCGGCGCTGCTGAGCACTTCGCCTTGGTGGAGAAGCTGGCCGACACACTCGGCGCTGCCGTGGGGGCGTCCCGCGCGGCAACCGACGCCGGCTGGTATCCGCATCAGAACCAGGTCGGGCAGACCGGCAAGACGGTGTCGCCGCAGCTCTACATCGCGGTCGGCATTTCCGGCGCGATCCAGCACCGGGCCGGAATGCAGACGTCCAAGATGATCGTCGCGATCAACAAGGACCCGGAAGCACCGATCTTCGAATTCGCCGACTACGGCATCGTGGGCGACCTTTTCAACGTCGTCCCGCAGCTGACCGACGCGATCGAGAAGCACAAGGCGTAGGCGCGTATCCCCGGATCGCGGCGTCGCCGCGATCCGGGGATACGGCCGGGTAGTCGGAAACCCTCCGGTGGTAGGTGGCTTTCGTCGTCATAGTGACCGTTGCTACCTACGGTTTGCCGTCGGCGGCGCGAGGGGTAGGTGGCGTTCGTCGCCATAGCGACCGCTTCCACCGACTGCTAGCCGGTGAAGCCGGCGTCCACGGGCACGACCGCCCCGGTCAGCGCTCCGGCGGCTGGCGAGCACAGCCATGCGACCGCCTCCGCCACCTCGGTCGGGTCGAGGATGCGTCGTTGGAAGGAATGTCCGGCGAACTCGCCGACCCCGTCCAGGTCGTAGACCCGGGCTGTTTCGGCGAGCATCGTCGTGTCCATCGACCCTGGGCATACGACGTTTGCGGTCACCGCCGTGCCGGCGAGGTCCGCGGCCAGACTGCGGACCAGCCCGACGACGCCGTGCTTGGCCGCGCAGTACGCCGCGAGGCGTGCCAGCGGGCGGGTTCCAGCGGCGGAGGAGACCGCCACGAACCGGCCGGCCGGTGCCGCCAGCAGCGCCGGGACGGCCGCCCGGACCAGGTGGAACACACCGTCGAGATCGATGGCCTGCAGCATGCGCCAGGTCTGGTCGTCGGTCTCCCAGACCGGTGGCCCACCTGCGATCACCCCGGCGACCGCGATCGCCGCGTCGAGGCGTCCGAACCGGTCGAGGGCCGTCGCGACCGCGGCATCGAGGTCGGCCTGGACCCGGACGTCGGCCCGCACAGCCACCGCGTCGGCGCAACCCGCAGCGACCTTCACAAGATCCGCCCAGGTGGCGTACGGGTATCCGCCGTCCGTGGGAGCGGCTGGGGCGGCGGCACTGGTCGCGATGTCGGTGAGGACCAGCCGGTAGCCACGCTCGTCCAGGGCTGCCGCGACCGCGGCACCCAGACCGCGGGCCGCACCGGTCACCACGGCGACCGGACGTCCCGTCCCCGGGT
>NZ_CAUVXG010000015.1:4123-6182 GCF_963555885.1 Protofrankia sp. Cr2 | reverse complement strand
TCGGGCCGGGTTCGCCCGGTCCGTCCTTGCTGGTCGGGATACCCCGCCACCCACAGCGAGGGCGGCCCGGCGTCCTTCCAGCACGGCCTCGTAAACGGTCCGGGGAGCGATCGCGTCCCCGACCACCGTCCCGGGCGCCGCTTCGATCTCGTCGGGCCCGAGTACGGACAGTTCGGCGGTGTTAGTCACCAACGCCGCGCAGGCGATCTCCACCGTGGCATCGGCGAACACGTCGTCCCCGTAAAGGATGGTGCCCTCCAGCCGGGTCAGCCTGGTCCGTTTCACCAGTTTCACCCCGGCCTGGTGTAGCCGGACGTTCGCCGCAGCGAGATCGCCGGTGTGGGCCAGCTGCGTACCTATGATCATGTCCGGTGACACCACGGTGACGTCCCGGCCGGCCGTGGCGAGCCGCTCGGCGACCGCGATCCCCGTCGGATTGCCCAACGGATCCCACACCACCACCGGACCCTCGGCCGGCAGCAGATCGACCCCGGCGGCAGCCGCCGTCAGCAACGCCCGCGCGCTCAGCACGACCGCCACCGCGTCTGGACCGCCCGGACCGTCCTCGGCCAGCGACACCTCGGGAGCGGGTTCAGTCGCTGGCGCGCTGACCGGGATGAGCTGGTCGCCGTCCCGGCCACCGATTGCGACGATCACCGCGTCGGCGGCGACCAGGGAGCCTTCGGGTATCCCGCCGGTGCCGGTGCCGGCCGCTGCTATGTCGCCTTTGATGTCGCCTTCGATGCCGGTGCGGATGGTCACCCCGAGCCGGGCGCACTCCGCCGCCAACCAGTCGGTGAGGTGGGTGAGCCGGGAGCGCCCCGCGCCCGCGGCCGCCGCCACCAGCGTTCCACCCAGGCGGGGTGTGCGTTCCAGCAGCGTGGCCGGATGCCCGCGCAGCGCCGCGACCCGTGCAGCCTCCAACCCCGCCGGCCCACCACCGATCACCGTGACCGCAACGGGTAGCCGCGCCCGGCCTGTCACCGGGGAGTCGCTCGTCTCATGGCCGGATGACGGTTCACCCACACAGGACACCAGCGAATTGCGGTTGTCGCGTACCTGGCAGACCTGGTTGCACAGGATGCACGGACGCGGGGTCCGGCCGGCCTGCACGGTTGCCACCAGGTCCGGGTCGGCGATCTGCGCCCGGGTCATCTCGACCGCGTCGGCGACGCCGTCCGTGAGCGCCGCCTGCGCCATGTCGACGTCCACCACGCTGCCCTGCAGGATGACCGGGACGGCGCGGACGCCCGCACCGTTCAGGCCGTTCAGCGCCGCCCGGATGGTGGCGGTGAGCTCCCGGTTGAAGCCGGGCTCCACGTGCATGTCCGGCCGGGTCGCGGCCACCGTGAAGATCGACCCGCGGACCACCACCAGGTAGTCGTAGAGCCCTCCCAGCGCGCGGGCGATCTCGACCGCCGCCGCCGGGGTGACACCGGCCCACGGAGCCAGCTCGTCGCAGGACAGCCGCAGCCCGACGATCGCGTCCCCGGCCGCGGCGCGGGTGGCGGTCAGCACCTCCCGCGCGAACTGCAGGCGGTCAGTGCCGTAGTCATCGCCACGGGTGTTCGTCAGGCCCGACAGAAACTGCCGCACCAGGCTGTACTGGCCGGCGTTCACCTCGACACCGTCACAGCCGGCATCGAGTGCCGTACGGGTGGCGTCGGCGAAACCGCGCACGACAGCGTCGATATCGCCTTGTTCCATCGATGTGGGAACCTCGCGGGTGTTGACCTCCGGTACCCGTGACGGTGCCCATAGTTCCCGCTGGGAATATGCCGAGCTGCCCTGACCACCCGCGTGCCCCAGCGCCGCCACCAGCAGGGTGCCGTCCGGGCGCACCGCATCCGCGATCGCCCGCCAGCCGGCACCGCAGTCGGCGGCGAGCGGAGCCCGTTCGTACGGCCAGTCCGACGGGTGGACCGACGCCTCCTCCGTCACGATCACACCGGCACCCCCGACTGCCCGCCGGGCGTAGTAGGCCACCGATCGCGACGAGAACGCCCGGCCGTGGCACAGGTTGGTCTCGTGCGGCCCGAACAGCACCCGACTCGGTGCA
>NZ_CAUVXG010000015.1:2039-3645 GCF_963555885.1 Protofrankia sp. Cr2 | reverse complement strand
CGTTGGGGTGGGTTCCGTCCTCGGCGGAGAATCGCGCCGGGCGCTTCTCCTGCCGCGCGAGGATCGCCTCGGCAAGATCCGGCCAGTCGAACGACGCATCCATCAGTTCCACGGATGCAGCGAGCGCCTCGGCACGGGAACGCTCGGCATCGGCGTAGACCTGCTGTTTGATGACTGTGAGCGAGCGAGGCGAACAGTTCGCGGCCAGATCGCGGGCGTAGTCGAAGGCAGCCCCGAGTTCTGTTCCCGCCGGGACGACCCGCTGCACCAGGCCGATGCGGTGCGCTTCGTCGGCATCTATCGTGCGGCCCGACAGCAGGAGGTCCATGGCGTTCGGCATTCCCACCAGCCGTTGCAGCAGCCAGGATGCGTTGTACTCGGCGATCAGTCCGAGTCGGGCGAAGGCCGTGGTAAAGATCGCGTCCTGGCTGGCGAAGCGGATGTCCGCGCCCAGCAGTAGGCCGAACCCGATGCCCGCGACCGCACCGTTGACCGCCGCCACCACTGGTTTGGACGTGCGTACGGCGGCGTCCGCGGTGACGGCCGAGCCCGGCAGGAACTCGCGCAGGGTTTCCGCGCCCTGTGCGAGCAGCCCGAGATCCGCGCCTGAGCAGAAGCCCTTACCCGCGCCGGTCAGCACGATGGCGCGTACCTGCAGGTCGTCGTCCGCCGTGTGCATCAGCTCGACGTAGCGCTCCACCATCGCAGGCGTGAGCGCGTTGCGCTTTTCCGGTCGATTCAGCGTGATCGTGGCGACACCTTCGGTTACCTCGTATCGCACCGTGTCGACCCGGTCGTCTCCGAGCACTTCGGTCATACCGGACTCCCTCGGGTTCGGATCGGATCGCGTCGGTGTTCGTGCGGCATCCAGCAGACCAGATGTCGGGCCCACGTGCATACCACGGGCACCGAACGACCATCGTCGGCTGATCGTGAGTCTGGAGCATGGTCCACCCAAGAGCGCTCAGACCCCTCGACCGGCCCCCTGGCACGGCGTCGATGTAGATCACCCCTTACCCGGCTCATACTTTTCGATCATTTGATCGTGGGTGTTTTCAAGGTGAACATCAGATGATTTTTCAGTAATCATCGATTGCTTTTGTGTTGTGATTGTGGTCTTACGCACATCGGATGGCGGCTTGTATGGGTGATGTGGATGTCCCGCGAGCGCGTCCGGTAGCGGCCGGTCAGGGGCGGCGGTGACCTGCGGGTTTCCATGTCTGTGCGGGTAGTGGCCGGATGCGTGGCCCGCTTGTCGTGGATCAAAACCTGATGATCGCCTGAAGTCATTGTCTATAGAAAAACAACGCCACGGCTGGTGCGGTGCGTGTGCGGCCGTCTGCTGGCAGTGTCCGTTTTCCCCGCAGCGTCCGATACGTGCCGTGCACGGGTCGGCTGGCTGCGCAGGCTGTGGATGCTGTCTGGTTGTTATCGGCGTGGACTTGATCGGAGTTGGCGTTCGTGCATTCTCGTGTGCGGTGGCGGCTTTTGCCTGCCCGTTTTCTGGGTGTGTTACTGGCCGCGGTGTTGACGGTCACGGTCGTGGATTTCATTCCGGTGGGAACCCGGCCGGCCATTGCGGCGCCGGCCGCGGCTGATTCGGCGC
>NZ_CAUVXG010000015.1:0-1295 GCF_963555885.1 Protofrankia sp. Cr2 | reverse complement strand
GACCCCGACCGGTTTTGACGTGCGGCTGGTGGTGCACACGCCTGCGGCGGCGCGGGCGGCGCTGGCACTGCCGATGCGGCTGGCGGGCGTCAGCGCGGAGCGGATGGCCGGTGGGGAGCTGCGGTTCCACGCGGGGGCGACGCTCGCGGTGCGTTCACCGACGCCGCTGATGTGGGACGCGCACACCGATCCAGCGACCCGTCTACCGGACCGGGTCCGGGAGGTGGCCTCGTCGCTGGAGGCTGCGGGCAGTGACCGGCCGACTCTGGCCCTGACCCCGGATACCGACTGGCTGGGCGCACCCGACCGGCAGTACCCGGTCACGATCGACCCGGCGGCGACGCTGCCGGACAACCTCGATGACTATGTGGACTCGGCGCATCCGACGACGAACTATGACACGTCGGCGTATCTGGCGGTGGGGAACTATCTGGGGGCGACCACGACCCGGTCGTTCCTGCGGTTCGACGATTCGGCGGTCAAGAACCGGCATGTGTTGTCGGCGTCGTTGAACCTGTGGCAGGTCGGGTCGGCGACGTGTACGGCCCAGCCGATGGTGGTGCAGGGCGCGTCGGGGATGGGTGCGGGCACGACGTGGAATTCCCAGCCGACCGCGGACGGGATCAACTGGTCGAATACCAGTTTCAACAGTGGTGGGTCGTGTGGCGGGGACGGCGGGCGGAACCTGGATATCACCGGGCTGGCGCAGGCCTGGTCGTCCAACGGCTATCCGTCGCCGGAGGCGCTCACGCTGCGGGCGGGCAACGAGTCCGACCCGAACCAGTACAAGTATTTCTATTCGGGGGACACGCAGCTGGCCCCGAACATCACCGTCACGTACAACTCGTATCCGGGGACGGTCGCCGGCCGGTTCACCGCGCCGTGTTCGGCGCAGTGCGGTGGCAGCCCGGCGATGGTGTTGACGAACAGCACCACGCCGACGTTGCAGGGTGGGGCGATCGACGCCGACGGGGGGAATCTGCGGGTCGACTTCGAGGTGTGGAACGCCGCCGGCACCACCTTGGTGACCTCCGGGTCGGTGTCCGGGGTGACGGAGAACACGGTGGGGACGTGGACGGTGCCGGCCGGGGTGTTGGCAAACGGCACGGCGTACCAGTGGCGGGCTCGGGCGTTTGACGGGACGGACTATTCGCAGGCCTGGTCGACGTGGATTCCGTTCACGGTGGACACGACCGCGCCCGCCGGCCCGTCCGCGGTGACCTCGGCGGCGTTCCCGGCGTCGGGCTGGGGGTTGACCACGTCGGGGACGGTCAGTTGGACGTCGCCGGGTGGGA
>NZ_CAUVXG010000014.1:92214-98721 GCF_963555885.1 Protofrankia sp. Cr2 | reverse complement strand
TCGCGAGGCGGTGGCGCCGCGGTGGCGGATGTGCAGGTCTGCGAGTGGGCGCCAGCGAGTGAGGGCCGGCGGGTGGCCGCGCGGATGGGTAGCCGCTGTGACAGCGACGCCTTGGTGGGTAGCCGGCCCAGCACGAGTGGATGGTTGACATACATTTTCCGCCCGAAAACCGGCGCCTCCTGACGTCATCCTTCCACTCGTCGCACCGAAGGGAATGTGGATCAAGGAGCGGGGGTGGGGTGGATGCGTCGCGAGGCGCCGCCTGGCGCCGTCACGTACCCCGTCCACCGCTTCGCGCCGGCCGGGGACCCCTCGTTGGACGAACGTCCGGCGCCGACCTTTGGTCGGCTTTCCGGTGGTCGTGATGTCTGCCCGCGTCTCTACCATTGCCGGGCACTGTCAGCGGCGGTGGTCGGCTTCGGGCGCTGGCCAGGCTGAGCGGGTGGCGGGTTCCAATGCGGGCAGGTGCGGTCCCGGTCGGGCGAGGTGGTAGCCCTGAAGGAGGTCGCAGCGCAGGGTGCTGAGGGCAGCGAGTTGGGCGGGGGTTTCGATGCCTTCGGCGATGGCGGTGAGGCCGAGGGTGTGGGCCAGGTGGATGACGGCGGTGACGATGGCGTGGTCGGTTGGGTCGTCGGTCATTGTGCTGATGAATCGGCGGTCGATTTTGAGGCCGTCGAGGGGGAGGCGGTGCAGACGGCTGAGGGAGGAGTGGCTGGAGCCGAAGTCGTCGATGTAGAGGGTGATGCCCAGGGCGCGTAGGGCATGGAGGGTCGGGGTGACGGTGGTGGTGTCCTGGATGAGGGCGCTTTCAGTGATTTCGAGGCAGAGTTGGTAGCGGTCATCAGGGTTGGTGGTGTGCAGGAGGTGGGTGAGGTCGGGCAGGAAGCCCGGGTCGGTGAGCTGGCGGGCGGAGACGTTGATGGTGATGTGCGGTGGGGGGATGGGGGGTGGTCCGGTTGTCCAGGCGGCGGCAGCGTGGCACGCGGTGTGCAGGGCCCAGCGGCCGAGGGATGTGATCAGCCCGGTGTCTTCGGCGAGGGGGATGAAGATGTCGGGCAGTAGGAGGCCGCGGGTCGGGTGCTGCCAGCGGATGAGGGCTTCGGCGCCGATGGTGTCGCCGGTCGGGTTGAGGATGGCTTGGTAGTGGAGGCGCAGTTCGCCGGGGACGGCCAGGGCGTGGCGGAGGTCGTTTTCGGTGGTGAGGCGGTCGAGGAGGCAGGCGCGCATGGCTTCGTCGAACAGGAGGTGGTGGCCGCGGCCCGAGTGTTTGGCGGTGTACATGGCGATGTCGGCGGCGCGTAGGAGGTCGTCGGGGTCTGCGAGCTCGGGGCTGGAGATCGCGATGCCGACGCTGGCCGTGACGGTGACGGTGCGGCCGTCGAGCGTGGTGGGTTGGGCGAGGGTGGTGACGACGCGGTCGGCGATGGTCTGGAGGGTGGGGGCGCTGGTGATGTTTTCGCAGAGGATGGCGAATTCGTCGCCGGAGAGGCGCGCGACGATGTCGTGAGGGCGGACGGCGTGTTGGAGCCGGGTCGCGATTGTGCGCAGAAGCTGGTCGCCGGTGTGGTGGCCGAGGGAGTCGTTGACGGTTTTGAAGCCGTCGAGGTCGATGAACAGGATGCCGACGCCGGTGTGGGTGAGGGCGTGCTGGAGTCGGTCGAGGAGCGCGGTGCGGTTGGGTAGGCCGGTGAGGCTGTCGTGCCAGGCGTGGTAGCGGGCTTCGCGTTCGACCTGGAAGCGGGCGGCTGCGGCGCCGAGGACGGTGGCGACGGCGTGGATGAATGCGCTTTCGCAGTCGGCGAACGGCATGGTGCGGTGGACGGTGAGAATGGCGGTGGGGTACTCGGGCGGGCCGATGGGGACGGTGAGTGCACAGGCGGCGTTGGTGGCGGGTGGCGGTGTTCCGACACGGGCGGCCCGGTGCGGTCCGGTGTGGCCGGGACGCTGTTCGTGGATGGTGACGCTGTCGGCGTGGAGGTGGTCGGCGATGGCGGTGACAGCGGCTGCCCACAGGGGGTCGGGTTCGAGGCTGGCAAGGGCGCGGCGGCCGAGGTCGGCGACGATTGCCTGTTCAGCGGAGCGGATTCGCAGCTCTGTCAGAGCTTCTTCGCGTTCGGTGACGTCGGTCGCGACGACCGCCACTGAGGTCACCGCCCCGTCCGTGGTGACTATCGGCACCATGTGTGTTTCGAAACGGCGGCTGTGCGCCTCGATGACACCGGAGACGCGCTCGCCGGTCAGTGCACGTCGGGCCATGGGCGTGACGGGCAGATCCTGGAAGGCTTCGACGATTGTCGATCGTTGTGCGGTGTCCACCCGGGCGGCGTTCATCTCGCCGTCGGCGAACACGATGCGACCGCTTGGATCCATCAGAAACAACGCCACGGGGGTGTTGTCCAACAACAGCCGCAGGTGGTGGTGGGCGGTCATCTCCTGGGTGATGTCCTGGAACTGGCTGAGGTAGTACGGCTCCCCGTCCGGACCGTCGCGCAGAAGTATCGCCGTCGCCAGTACGTACACGGTCGAGCCGTCCGGACGCGTGAACCGGACCACGCGCTGCCCGCCCGGCAACCCGTCGGTCTGATGATCCGTGCGCCCGTCGGCCTGCCCACCCGCCGCGGACTGTGGCGTGCTCACCAGCTGGGCCGCCCGGTCCGCCGGATGGAGCAACATGTCCCAGCTCATGGTGAGCAGCTCGCTCTCACTACGTCCCAGGATCCGGCATGTCGCCGCGTTCACCCGCTGCACTCGGCGATCGGTCGTACCGACGGCCAGCATCCCGATGTCCAGGTGGTCGAACAGATCCAGACGCTCTCCCGCCTGCCCCATGCGGTCCTCACCACCTACCTGCGTCCACCGACCCGCAGCCACCTACGTGCAGCCACCTACGTGCAGCCAACCCGGCTGTGCGTGTCGTCCGAGGGCGGGTCTTCTGGAGGTACTCTCGGTCAGCCCCTATCTTGGTAACGAACATGTTAATTGTACTTGAATAGTTGCCCGATGTGACGCCTGGGGGTTGATGTGGATGTTCGGGGTCGGCCGCTGGCCGCCGGGCGTCCGATCAGAACAGGCGGTCCAGCGGCACGGTCAGCCGGCGGGGCTCCCGCCGAGGGTCGGCTGCGCCCGGCACGTGCTCAGTACCTTGGCCATGGCGTCGCGTTCGGCCGGCTCCAGCCAAAGGCCGTAACGGGCTTTCACGCCGATCTGACGGGCCACGTACTGGCACCGGTATCCCTGATTCGGCGGTAGCCACTGTGCGGCGTCATTGTCACTTTTATTCTGATTCGTCGGACCGTCGACTGCAAGCAGGTTCTCCGGGTCGTTCGCGAAACTGATCAGCTTATCTGATGACCATGATGCGGCCCCGGTGCGCCAGGAATCCGCCAGTGCGACGACATGGTCGATCTGGACGGCGGCAGCGGCCCGCGCCCTGTTGAAACGGATCGTCCGGTTGGTATACGGATCTTTGAGCTCGCCGGTCAGAACAATGCACGGGTCTGCCTGCTTGACGGTCACCAGCGTCAGGTCCCGGTGCAGGATGTCGTTCCGTGTGTCGCAGCCGTTGCCGTCGACGTCCTCCCAGGGATCGCCGAACTTGTCCCGCCGGTACTGCGGCGAGGTCGTCGAGGCGTGGACCGGTATCGACCCCAACGTCGCGAGGGCGCTCCCGGCGGTGACCGGCCCACCCCGTCCGGTGCCACCGACCCCGCCGGCGTTTGCGGTCGAGGCATCGTTGAGCGAGCTGCAGGCAGCCACGGTGAAGGTGAGTCCGAGACACAGCGCGAGCGCCACGGCCAGCGCCCGCACGGTCGACATGGCGGGGTCGTCATGGTTCATGACGCCTAGTGTCGCGCCATGCCTGGGTTCATCGAGCGATATCCACCGCTGGCGGTCGGTAGGCCGCGGATGCAAAGGCGTGTCCACAACGACGACCGCTGACTTGACCGAAAGGCGCTGACCTGGATCCCGTCGAGCGGGACGCAGGAACGACGATCACCGTGCGCCGGTCGCTTCACCGCTGGTCAGATCACTGCCGGCGGCTGCGGCGTGGCGTTCTCCATCGGGCGTCCCGCCGCATCCCAGGCGATCATCCCACCGTTGAGATTGCGGACACGCCAACCGGCCCGGTGCAGGTATGCCGTGACCGCGGCCGACCGTTGGCCCGACCGGCAGACAACCACCACGTCCCGTTCGCGCGGCACCTCGTCGAGGCGCTCGAGGAGTTCGCCCATGGGGATATGCACCGCACCGGTGGCATGTCCGGCGTCCCACTCCTCGAGCTCCCGGACGTCGAGCAGCAGGATGTCCGCATCCGGCGAGAGAGTGACCGGAAGTTGATCAATGGCGACTGAAGGTACTTCGTTCGTGCCCACCCGCCCATCCTGTCACCGGCTCCGGTGATGAGCCGTGGGCCTCGGCGTCGGGTGTCCGGTGTCCGGTGTCCGGCGTTGGGCCCGGGCAGCTGGGGGCGCACGTCCTGCGAACAGGCGGCTGTGGTCACCGAAAGGCCGGTGGAGTCCTCGGGGGCGGGCGCCTGGTGGCACCGTCATGGGGGTGGAATCACTCGATGTCGAGTCGTCAGGCTGTGGTGCGGACGGGCCGTGGATCACTTGCCCGTGGTGCGGCGGAATCGTCCCGTTGGCGCATCTGGTGGCTGCAGACGATGAACCCGGCGCCTGGGTCGCCGTCTGCGACTCGTGTGGACGTCGGGTTGCGTTCGTCTCGCCGGCCGACCCGATGGCTCCCCCCGGATAGTGCCCCAGCCCCACTCCTTGATCCACATCCCTGTTGCCGGGTGCTCTTATCGGGGTTGGGCGGGCGCGGGTTCAACCCGGACGACGTAGTCTTCGATCACCGGGTTGGCCAGTAGCGATGCGGCAAGCTGCTCGATCCGGCCGAGGGCGTCGGCATCCGCCTCGCCGTCCACCTCCAGCTCGAACCGCTTGCCCTGGCGCACCCCGACGATGCCGGTCACGCCCAACCGTGGCAATGCGGTGAGCACCGCCTGCCCCTGCGGGTCGAGGATCTCCGGTTTCAGCATCACGTCCACTACGACCCTGGCCATGGCGTAAGAGCCTATCCTCAGGAGCCAGCCCAGGCGTCATCCCAGGAGCATCGAAACAGGCACCGGGCAGGCGTCCGGCACCGGTGGTTCACTACCCTCGGATTCGTGTCGGCATCTGTAACGGGAAGATCCGTGTCGTCGGAACCGGTGCCGGAGCCGGTGCCGGAGCCGGTGGGGGTGGATGGCCGGGTACTTGCCGGCCGCCTCGACGATCTCGCCGCGAGGCTCGCCGAGCTCGGATCCGTACTGGTTGCATTTTCCGGTGGGGCGGATTCGGCGTTCCTGCTCGCGGCCGCGGTCCGGGCGCTCGGTGTCGACCGGGTTGCGGCCGCCACAGCGATCTCCCCCTCCCTACCACGGACGGAGCAGCGGGCGGCCGGCGACTTCGCGGCGGAGCTCGGGGTCCGTCACCTCACGCCGGCCACCGACGAGATGGGACGCGACGGCTACCGGGCCAACGGTCCGGACCGGTGTTACTTCTGCAAGGCGGAGCTCACCGAGACGCTCGGCCCACTCGCGGAGTCCCTCGGGCTCGCCCATGTGGTGACCGGCACGAACGCGGATGACGCGGTGGCCGGGTTCCGGCCGGGTATCGGCGCGGCGGCCGCTCGGGGGGCACGGACCCCGCTGCTGGACGTTGGTCTGACCAAGGCCCAGGTCCGCGAAGCGTCCCGGTGGTGGGGGCTGTCGACCTGGGACAAACCGGCCGCGGCATGTCTGGCAAGCCGCATCGCCTACGGGATCACGGTGTCACCGGCACGTCTCGCTCGCGTCGAACGGGCCGAGGCGGCGTTGCGGGTGGCAGTGCACACGGCTGGGTTGGGCGTGCGCAACCTGCGGGTACGTGACCTCGGCACGGTGGCGATGGTCGAGGTGGACGCCACCCATGTGCGGGCACTGACCGCGCGCCCGGAGCTGCTGGCGGTGATCGAGGGTTTCGACCGGGTGGAGGTCGACCCCCGCGGCTTCCGGTCCGGTTCGATGAATGAGCTGCTACCGCGTTCCTAGCGGGCCAAAGGGCGCGCGACGATCGTCAGATCGCGCGCCCGGATGCCGGTCCGGTGTCGTCGTCCGGTCCGGTGTCGTCCGGTCCGGTGTCGTCCGGTCCGGTGTCGTCCGGTCCGGTGTCGTCGACCGGAGCGGGGGAGAGCACCGCGGCCACGATCGCGATGAGCGCGACGCCGAAGCCGATCGTCAACCCCCCGACCGCGAGCACGTTCAGCCAGGTGGGCTGCTCGGTGACACCGAAGAAGAACGGAACGATAATGATCACGGTGGCGATGAGGCCGATGGCGAAGACGCCGACCCCCAGCCGGACGAGCACGTCCACCGGTCGCACTCGGGTGTTTGCGGGGACATCCCGCGGTACAGCCACCGATGATCGTGGCGCCGTGAGCCGATCAGGCTGATGGGGTTGTTGGGCAGCCACAGCTACCAGCCTA
>NZ_CAUVXG010000014.1:75007-91896 GCF_963555885.1 Protofrankia sp. Cr2 | reverse complement strand
ACGTCGGCGGATGGCCAAAAGGTGTGCAATCGTGGTTTCGTCGCGCACTCGGAGGCATTGAGAGAGCCCGCGACGGTTCCAACGTCCGTGATCGGCCACGATCGGCTGTGAATAGGCACGGACGACCTCTCGCCGCCGTGTCCCCGGATAGCCTTGGAGACCTCGGCATCTCACTGGACAGTCTCCCTTCGCCACGCAGAACGAGGTCTCCTGTGCCCACCGGCAGAGTCAAGTGGTTCGACGTCGACAAGGGCTTCGGCTTCCTCAGCCGTGATGACGGCGGCGACGTGTTCGTCCACAAGGGTGCGCTTCCGCCAGGGGTGGACAAGCTCAAGCCGGGCGAACGGGTCGAGTTCGGTGTCGCCGCGGGTCGCAAGGGCGATCAGGCGTTGTCCGTGAAGGTGCTCGCGACTCCGCCGTCGGTGGCCAAGAACGCGGCGCACGCGGCCCGGCGCAGCCCGGACGAGCTCCACAGCATGGTCGAAGATATGATCAAACTCTTGGACGAGGTACAGAACTCACTGCGTCGGGGGCGCTATCCAGATCGCCGGACAGCGGAGAATGTGGCCAAGGTCGTCCATGCGGTCGCCGACGAACTGGAGACAGCAGGGCCTGCGTGATCGGCCCACAGTCGGCCGACTCGAGCGCCGCCGCCGCCGCGGTCAGGGTCGGCGAGCGGTCGGGCAGCCGCGGTCAGGGGCGGAGGGCGGGTATCGGCGGGACGAGGCCTGCGGCGCCCGCCCGTCCCAGCAGCACCTCGACAGCCTCGTACCCCTCGTCGCCGAGCGCTAGCGTGTAATCGTTTACATACAGCCCGATATGAGCGTTCACGACGTCGGCGTCCATCTCCTGGGCGTGGTCCAGCACGTAGGCGCGCGATGCCCGCGGGTCGGCCAGAGCTGCCGCGACGCTCGCCCTCACCGTGGCGCAGAGTGCGGCGCCGTCGAGCTCACGCCGCCCGAGGATCGCTCCCAGCGGGATGGGCAGGCCGGTCTCGGACTCCCACCAGTCGCCCAGGTCCGCCATGGGGGTGAGTCCATAGGACGGGTAGGTGAACCGCGACTCGTGGATGACCAGGCCGGCGTCGTACCGCCCGTCCCGTACCGCCGGCATGATTTTTTCGAAGGGCAGGACGTCGATGTCGCCGACCCCACGTCCCACCGCCCACAGCCGGAACAACAGGTAGGCGGTCGTGCGCATCCCCGGTATCGCGATGCGCGCGCCTGCCAGGTCGTCCCGGCCGGCGGTGAGTACGAGCGGTCCGCAGCCGCGTCCCAGCGCACTGCCCGCGGACAGCAGCTGGTAAGAGTCCAGCAGCCACGGTAGGGCGGCGTAGGAGACCTTCACCAGATCGTCGAGGCCGGCGGCGGCGCGGGAGTTCAACACGTCGATGTCCGCGAAGGTCACCGTGACCGGCGGTGCGTCCGCAATGAGCCCGTGGGCCAGCGCGTGGAAGGCGAACGTGTCGTTCGGGCAGGGCGAGATCGCCAGCGACAGCGGGGACGGCATCGTTGACCGCGATGTCACGGCGCTCCGACCCCGGGAGCAGGCTTGACTGGTTCGGTGCTGCCAGGCGCGGTGCTTGCGGACGGCGTGCCGCCGGGCGCGGCGTGCAGGACGGTGGCGAGCGTGTCGATGCCGGCGGCGAGACCGGCGGCGGCCGCGCTCAGCCCGGCGAATGCTCCCGGCACGTCCCAGCTCGACCGCTCACGGCGACCGACCGCGTTACTGACCGCGCGGACCTCGGCGAACGGCGTGTCGAACGCGGTGGCTGCGACACCGACCGCGTAGCCTTCCATGCCTTCGGCGACCGGGCCGAACCGCAGTGTCATCGCTGCGGCCCGATGGTCGGTTCCGGTGATTGTGGACACGCTGAGTATGGGACCAATCCTGATTTTCCGCCCGGTGCCGGCGAGAAGCTCGGCGAGCCACTGGACCACGTTCGCACGGGGGACCAGCGTGGATGGTCCGAGGCCGAGCTGGTCCAGGCTCAGGAAGTCGCCGGTTCCGCCGCCGGCACCGGATGGCGGTCCGGCCGGCGGCGACCCCGGCGCGGGTCTACCCGATGAGGCGTCGAGGCCGGACTCGGCCCCGAGATCCGCGGCGATCAGCGCGTCCGCGACGACCAGGTCACCGATGTCGGCACGGTCGGTGAAACCGCCCGCGATACCGACGGAGATGACCAGGTCGAACGGATCTCCCGCGGCGCGGGCGGTCGCCAGTGCGGTCGCGGTACCCGCCGCCGCCGCCGGACCGGCTGCTCCCGCGGCCAGGACGGTCACCGACCCGGACCGGCGTCCCAGGTAAGGGCCGAGCCGGACCGCGGTCAGGAGCTGGCGGTCCCACGACGGCACCGGACCGCTGCGGGACGCGGCCGTCGTGGCGGGCGCGGCCCCCGGCTGCCACATACCCATCATTCCGGCGCAGACAGCGTCAGCCTCCGGGTTGACCGCCGTGACCAGCAGAACCCGGTTCATGTGGACCTCGATGCGGGAACAAACCCCGCGCGCATCTCGACCATGAAATCGTCGACCATGAACCTATGGCTGGACGACGAGACGGAACTTCCAGCTTCCAGACGCCGGACCGGAGTCGGTGCGCGGCACCTGGAAGATGGTCAGGGGAAGTTCAACCGCTTGTCCCGGCGCGGTCAGGCGGTAGTGCTGGTCCTTTATGGTGTCGGAGATCGGGCGGTCGTTGGACTGGGCGTCGGTGGACGTCAGGAAGTATCCGCGGTCGGCAACCGACTTCGGAACGTCGATGTTGATGGTCTCGCCGGGGGCGGCGTGCAGCACCGGGATCTGGTAGTCGGCGTCCTTGACCTCCGTGCCGTCGCGGTCGTACTCGGCGGCGTGCGCCTGCACGAAGTGTCGACCGGCCTGCAGGGTCACCAGCGGCGTCGGTTGGTCACAGCCGGCGAGTATTCCGACGAGCGCGCCGAGGACAGGGAGCACAGCCAGGCGTTGCCACCGGATGCGGGAGAGTAGCCGAGATACGGACACGGTCGGAGGTTATCGTTCAGGGCCGTTCAGATGCCGCCCGGATCGCGATCCGGCGGGTGGGTTCTCGGTCTCAGCCACGCCGGGCCGCGTCCCACGATCCGGGAGGAGCGCGGTTTTCTGGAGCACCGCCGTTTCCGGGAGCACCGCCGTGCCCGGGAGCACCGCCGTGCCCGGAAGAACAGCCGTATCCGGGTGGATCGCCGGGTGCCCGAGCGCGAGGGTTGCCCCGGCGCCCGACCCGGTCCAGTCCGCCGCCGCCGGTCGTCCTCGACGGGCGCGGGCCGCTGTCCGTGACCGGTGCAGGGCTCTGGTCTCCACGAACATCGTGAGCAGCACCGCCGCGGAGGCCACCGCGAAGCCGAGCGTCCCCGGCATCTCGATCAGGCCGATCCCGGCGCCGGCAACCCATGCGAGCTGAATCGCGGTTTCTGAACGGGCGAACGCGGAGTTCCGGGTGTCCTCGGCGACGTCCCGTTGAAGGATCGCGTCCAGACCGAGTTTCCCCATGGAGCCGGCCATTGTCACCAGCAGGGCCGCCAGCAGCGAGGTGAGTCTTGTGTAGTCGACGGCGGCGCCGAGGCAGCTACCTGATGCCATCAGTAGCGCCAGCATCAGCAGCGCCTCAGGCCGCCGGCGGCCCAGGCGCCCGCCGATAAATACACCCAGGCCGCTACCCACGCCCGCACAGATCGCCAGCGCACCGAGCCAGAGGTTGGTGCCGCCGCTCGTCCGCAGCAGAAACGCCAGATAGAAGGTGAGGAATCCGACCAGGCCGCGCAGCACCAGGGAGGCGCGAAGCGCGACCGGCAGCCCGCCCATGGCGCGCAGCAGGCGGCCGGCCATGTCCCGGTGGTTGACGATGGCCCCCAGCACGAAGGCGCGTTTTTCACCTGCGGCGGAGTCGACGTGTTTGGGTAGGTTGAACGCCAGCAGGACGCCTGTCATGTAGACGATCGCGCAGGCCCGCAGCACCCACGGGTAGCCGACATAGGGGATCTTGGCGATGGCCAGGCCGACCGGGGCAACCGCCGATCCAGCTGCGATGTTCACCAACGAGATCCGGGAATTGATCTTTACGAGGGTCAGATCCTGGGGTGTGACGCGCGGGATGACCGCGCTGCGGGCCACTCCGAACGCCCGCGACAGCATGAGCAGGCCGAGTGCGAGGGGGTAGACGGCCACACCGTGGTTGAGGGAGCCGGCGAGCTGCCAGGCGAGCATGCCGCGGGCCAGGCAGATTGCGGCCAGCGCGGTACGGCGACCATGGGCGAACCGGTCCAGAACCGGGCCGATCACCGGTGCCAGCAGGGTGAACGGCACCATGGTGATCAACAGGTACATGGCGACCTTCGAGCGGGCCTCGCCCGTCGGCACCGCGAAGAAGAGCGATCCGGCCAGCGTCACGGTCACCAGCGCGTCGCCCGCCGCGTTGACGAAGGAAAGCTCCGTGAGGGCCGCGAGCCCCGACTGCTCGGCGCCACCTCTGCGCCCGGACGCGCGCAGCCTTCGAAACCCCTTGGCGACACCAGTGCCCACGTTCACCATCCTGAGTGTCCCCTCTCCCCAGGAGGGCCACCGCGACCACGCAGCACAGTTCCGGAACCTGTAGGCGACAATACGTGCGTGGAGGCTCAGGATGTGCAGCTTGACCCGGCGGTAGCGACAACATCGTCCAACTCTGGATCGTCCAACCAGGAAACGTTGAGCTCGGAAACGTTCATCTCGGACGGGAGTGCGCCCGGTTCCCAGGCGCCTGAGTCCGCGACCAGGGCGACCAAGGCGACCAAGAGGACCAGGGCGACCAGGGCGACCAAGGCGACCAAGGCGAGTCAGGGGGACTCGACGCCCGCTGATCCGGAACTGCCTGAAGCGCCGGCCGCGCCTGGGCGGGCCGGGCGGGCGGCTCGGTCACCGGCGGCCGATGCACCCCGGACGCCCCGGACGCCCCGGACACCCCGGACCCCGGAAACGCCACGGGCGCCGCGTGCGGTCAGGGTGCCCAAGCCGCCCGCGCTGGACACCGCGTGTGCCGCAGCCGTCGAGGAGGCCCGATCCGCCGCGGTCACCGAGGCTGATGATCCGGGCCTTGTCGGCGACCACCTCGGCGTCGAGGCCGAGGGCGAACGCCTTGTGCTGCACCGCTTCGCATGCACGGCGCGCGCCTATCCCGGTTGGGTGTGGACGGTGGTCGTGAGCCGCGCATCGCGGTTGCGGAAGGTCACCGTGGATGATGTCGTGCTGTTGCCCGGCGACGGCGCCATGACCGCTCCACAGTGGGTGCCGTGGTCCCAGCGGCTGCGTCCGGGCGACGTCGGAGTCGGAGACCTGCTGCCGACCGCCGTGGACGATCCGCGCCTCACACTGCGTCTTGGTGATGTCGAGGAGTTCGTCGACACCGATGCCTGGTATGAGCTCGGGTTCGGTCGTCCCCGGCTGCTGTCCGTGGAGGGACGTGACGACGCTGTGGCCCGTTGGTATGCGGGCGAGTCCGGTCCGGAGGCATCGATCGCCCGGGTCGCTCCCGCGACCTGTCAGACATGTGGCTTTCACGTACGTCTAGCCGGGATCCTCGGCCGCCTGTTCGGGGTGTGCGCGAACGAGATGGCCCCGGACGACGCTCGGGTGACTGCTTTCGATCATGGTTGTGGTGCCCACTCGGAGGCGATGGTCGCTCCCTCCGCGCATCCCGAGGCAGTTGTGTTCGACGACGATCCGTCCGACCTGGAATCCTCCGACCTGGAATTCATCGGCGTATCGGCGCACCCGCCCGGCTCGGTTCCAGACGACGGCGCCGACGCACTCAGCGGTGACGCGGCAGGTCCGGAGCCTTACGGCCACTCCTGACGGCCGGTTGGATCACCGCGGTGGGATCACTACGGTGGGATCGCCTCGGTGGGATCGTCGTGGTCGGGTTGTCGAGGACGAAACGTCCGGGAAGATGGATGACGTGACCGGCACACCGACCGTACCCACTGCCCCGTCCGCGCCCGACGCTGGCCGGCCCGACGCCGCCCGGCCCGACGCCGTCCAGCCCCACAGGGAACTCGGTCTCACCGACGACGAGTACGCCCGGATCATCTCCACCCTCGGTCGGCTGCCGTCCGATGCCGAGCTTGCCATGTACTCGGTGATGTGGAGCGAACACTGTTCGTATAAGTCGTCCAAGGTGCATCTGCGGCGGTTCCACGACATACCCGCCGGTGAGCGCATGCTCGTCGGCATGGGCGAGAACGCCGGGGTGGTCGCTGTCGGTGAGGGTCTGGCCGTCACATTTAAGATCGAATCGCATAATCATCCGAGTTTCGTCGAGCCCTACCAGGGTGCGGCGACTGGCGTCGGCGGGATTGTCCGCGACATCCTGACTATGGGTGCCCGGCCGATCGCAGTCCTCGACCCGCTCCGGTTCGGCGACGCCGACGCGCCCGACACGGCGCGGATGTTGCCCGGGGTGGTCGCGGGCATCGGCGGCTACGGCAACTGCCTGGGCCTGCCGACGATCGGCGGGGAAGTCGTCTTCGATCCGTCGTATCTGGGGAACCCGCTGGTCAACGCCTTGTGCGTGGGGGTGATGCCGGTCGGACGGGTGCAGACTTCGGCGGCGACCGGAGTCGGTAACGCGGTCGTCCTGCTCGGTGCGAAGACCGGTCGGGACGGCATCGGCGGGGTGTCGGTGCTGGCGTCGGCGACCTTCGACGAGGGTGGCGGACCGGCGCGCCGACCATCGGTACAGGTCGGAGACCCGTTCACCGAGAAGATTCTCATCGAGTCCTGCCTGGAGCTGTTTGACCGCGGGCTTGTCGTCGCCATCCAGGACCTCGGCGGCGCGGGGCTGACCTGTGCGCTGACCGAGACGACCGCTGCCGGCCTGGCCACCGGTGGCCCCGGTGGGATGACGGTCGACCTCGACCTCGTCCCGCTGCGGGAGGCCTCGATGGTGCCGCACGAGATCCTGGCGAGTGAGTCCCAGGAACGGATGCTCGCGATCGTCACGCCGGACGCACTGCCCCAGGTGCTCGCGGTCGCCGAACGCTGGGGAGTGCTTGCCACCCGGATCGGAATAGTCACCGAAAGTGGTCGTCTTGTCATCCGGTGGCATGGTGATGTCGTCGTCGACGTGCCGCCCGGCTCGCTCGCCGACGACGGGCCGGTGTATGACCGGCCGATGCGCAGGCCGGCGGACCTGGACGGGCTGCGGGCCGACGACCCGGCGGCGTTGCCGCGCCCGAGCAGCGGAGCCGACCTGCGCGCCACGTTGCTGACCATGATTGCTTCGCCGAATCTGTGCTCCAAGGCGTGGGTGACCGACCAGTACGACCGGTATGTGCAGGCCAACACTGTGCTTGCGCAGCCCGAGGATGCCGGCGTGATCAGGCTTTCCGACGAGACTGGTCTTGGTATCGCGCTTGCAACAGACGGTAATGGTCGGTATGCCAGACTTGATCCGTTCGCAGGTGTGCAGCTCGCACTCGCCGAAGCATGCCGCAACGTGGCCGCGACCGGGGCCGTGCCGATCGCCGTCACGAACTGCCTGAACTTCGGTTCGCCCGAGGATCCAGAGGTCATGTGGCAGTTCGCCGAGACGACCCGGGGGCTCGCGGATGCCTGTCGTCAGCTCGGACTGCCCGTGACCGGCGGCAATGTGTCCTTCTACAACCAGACCGGGTCGATGCCGATCAACCCGACTCCGGTCGTCGGCGTCCTGGGCCTCTTCGACGATGTGGCCCGGCGCGTGGCGATCGGCTTCACCGATGAGGGTGACTCTCTGTTGTTGCTTGGGGACACCCGCCCGGAGTTCGGCGGGTCCGAGTGGGCGTGGGTGGCACACCGGCACCTGGGCGGGCAGCCGCCCGCGGTCGACCTCGCCGCGGAGAAGCTTCTCGCCCAGATCCTGGTTTCGGGTTCCCGCGACGGCATGCTGACCGCGGCGCACGATCTGTCCGACGGCGGGCTGGCGGCGGCACTGGTCGAGTCCTGCCTGCGTGGTGGGCGTGGCGTCCGCATCGTCTTCCCCCGTGATGCGGACGTGTTCACCGAGCTGTTCAGCGAGTCGGCGGGTCGGGCGGTGGTGGCCGTCTCCCGATCGGAGGAGCTGCGGTTCACCGACATGTGCGGTGCCCGCGGACTGCCGTGCCGGCGCATCGGTGTGGTGGACGGCGATATTTTCGACGTTCAGGACGCCTTTGCCGTCAGCCTCGACGAACTGCAGGCCGCCCACTCGTCCACTCTGCCCGGCATCTTCGGCGCTGTAACCGTCTGAACTCGTGCCTCGATCGGCCGATACGAATCATGGCCGATACCCATAATCATGGCCGGCACGAAATATCTGATACCCCCACTCATGGGTGATCTGTCATGGTCGGACGGTTTGGACGCCTGACCGTCGGGCAACTCAGTTTCTGAGGATGGATATCCCGGTCGCTGGAGCTGGCACTGGAGCTGGCACTGGAGTGGCAGATCACACTCGCCGCAGGTCGCTGCACCACCCTTGGACGCTTTCGTGCAGGACGATCCGGGCCTGTCCGAGATCAATCGGACAGGCCCTAACCGACCAACCCGTTCTCCTCGAAGCGACATCGCCCGGTCGGGCTGTTTCACCGCGGGGAGACGGCCGGCTGCGCGCCGGACCACCGGCCCACGATGGGTGTCCACGCCGGACGCTACGAGCCGCGAGGCGGCAGGAACCGCTGCCGAGCAGAACCATAGGGGGAGAGATGGACTATCCACAGATTTCTGACCACGGGTTGATCGGGGATCTCCAGACCGCGGCGCTGGTGACGAAGGACGGCGAAATCGACTGGTTCTGCGCGCCCCGATTCGATTCACCGAGTATCTTTGCCTCCCTGCTGGACCGGGAACGCGGCGGCCACTTCACAATCGCGCCGGCGGAGCCGGGCTATGTGTCGCGGCAGTTGTACCTACCTGACAGCGCGGTTCTTATCACCCGCTTCCTGACCGCCGGCGGCGTGGGTGAACTCCTCGACTTCATGCCCATCGCGGACACGACCCGGCCGACCGACCGGCACCGGTTGGTCCGGGTTCTGCGGGTCGTGCGTGGGGAGATGCGTTTCGCGGTCGATTTCATGCCACGTTTCGACTACGGCCGCGCCACCCACACCATGGAGGTGACCGGCGACGGCGCGATCTTCCGTGCCGGGGATCAGCGCATCACCCTGCACCCGGCCAGGAACGTCCAATGGGAAAAGGCCGAGCGGATCAGCCAGTCCAACGGCGACGGGGTCCGCGGCACGGCGACGCTGAAGGCCGGCCAGGTCGGGGCCGTGATGATGGAGACCGGGGACGGCGACCCGCCGCACCGGCTGGCCCGGGACGAGATCACCTCCCTGCTCGACGACACGGTGCGGTACTGGCGGCGCTGGCTGGCCCGGTCGACCTACACCGGCCGGTGGCGCGAGCAGGTCCGCCGCTCGGCGATGACGCTGAAGCTCATGACCTACGCCCCTACCGGTGCGGTGGTGGCAGCGCCCACCGCCGGGCTGCCCGAACAGATCGGCGGCGAGCGCAACTGGGACTACCGATTCACCTGGATCCGCGACGCATCGTTCTCGGTGTACGCGCTGTTGGGACTGGGCTACGTCGAGGAGGCACGCAGTTTTGTCGGGTGGCTGGCCAACCGGATCGAGGAGCAGGCCGGTGACGCCTCCGGCCCCTTGAAGATCATGTATCGGGTGGACGGTTCGTCGGACCTGAGCGAGGAGACCCTCGACCATTTCGAGGGTTATATGGGCTCGGCGCCGGTGCGGATCGGCAACGGCGCGTCCGACCAGCTCCAGCTCGACATCTACGGCGAGGCGATGGACTCGATCTACTTCGCGGACCGTCACGGTGTCGCCCTCGGCTACGCCCGGTGGAACCGCGTGGTCGATATGCTGGACTGGCTGTGTGACCACTGGGACTCCCCCGAGGAAGGCATCTGGGAAACCCGCGGCGGCCGGCAGAACTTCACCTACGGGCGAATCAATTCCTGGACCGCCTTCGACCGTGCCATCCGGCTCGCCGCCGAGCGGGCCCGGCCGGGCAAGCTCCAACGGTGGGCCACCGAACGTGACCGCGTGTACCGCCAGGTCATGGACCGGGGCTGGAACGACAAGCGGCAGGCCTTCGTCCAGCACTATGACACCGACGTGCTGGACGCTTCCCTGCTGCGGATGGTCCAGGTCGGTTTCGTCGTCCCCGACGACCCGATGTGGTTGTCCACCTTGAACGCGATGGACTCCGAACTGGTCTCTGACAGCCTGGTCTACCGGTACAACCCGGAAGCATCCCCGGACGGGCTCCGCGGTTCGGAGGGCACCTTCTCCCTGTGCACGTTCTGGTACGTCGACGCGTTGGCTCGTTCCGGTCGGCTGGAGGAGGCCGGGCTCATCTTCGAGAAGATGCACACCTATGCCAATCCACTGGGCCTGTATTCCGAGGAGATCGGCCTGACCGGCGAGCAGCTCGGTAACTTCCCGCAGGCGTTCACGCACCTCGCGCTGATCAACGCCGCGGTCAACCTCAACCGGCAACTCGACGCCTCCGACGCCCAGATTCGCGACTGACCGTTCGAGACCGGCGGTGTTCCGGGGGATCCCAGCCGGGTACCGGATCCCCCGGGGATGACGGCCGTCGGCGGTAGGTGGAAACTGCCGTTCCCGTGACCGCAACGACCTACCGTACGGTTTCTTGGCCGTTGGCCGTCGGTGGAAACTGCCGTTCCCATGACCACAATGACCTACCGCTGGGGCCTACGGCCGGGACGCGGAAGGCGCCGGTGGTCGGCGCCATTACCGGCACCATCCGGACCGATCCCGCGGAACGCGTTGTCCTCGGGCGTGGTTCAAACCTCGCCGCGGCGGATGTGATTAGGTCAGAAATGACTCCTGTGCTCGTCCCGTATCGGATATGCCTGTCATAGCGCAGAAAGAGCGCTCTCATGGCGGCTGGCTGACGGCGAGGGGACGATGGCACTTTCCAGAGCGGCGGCGGAACTCTATACCGAGATCGGGCCGGCACCGTCGAACTGCGGTGCATTGCGGAAGCGGCTCCGTATGGAGGATGCGCAGTTCGACGAGGCGATGGCGGAGCTTGTTCTCGCGGGTATGGCGATTGTGGAAGGGCGGCGGATCCGCCGGGCCCCGAGCGGCCGGACTCCGCCGAAAGCGTCTCGCGACGCGCTTGTGGTCTTCGACCAGCTTCCGCCGGACGGCACTCCCGTCGGCGGCCTGCGGCTGCGTAGCGCTGTAAGAATCACGAACGACCGTTATCGATTGGCGCTGGACGAGCTCAAGACCGCCGGTCTCGTCCGGCTCGGGCGAGGCCGCGGGGGCACGATCGCCCGCGCCGACGATGTGCTTCAGACGCCGGACGACGAGGCGTTGGAAACGCACGTCGACGACGCGGGATTCGCTGCTGCCGGCCCTGGCCAGCTGGTACGCCGGGAGTCCGAGCTGTATCAGCCCTTCGTCGACTGGTACCAGAGCGAGATCGATACGGCTGGTCTCACCTTCAGTCACATTCGTGAGACCGCTTCCGCGCGCAGGCGGGTACGGGCCAGTGGTCAGTGGTCCCGGCCGGACGTCGCGGCGGTCGAAGTCTGGAGCTCGTATCTGCTGCCCGATGTCGTCCTCACGATTTCATCCTTTGAAATCAAACGGTCGGCTGAGGCCAATCGGCTGGAGTCGCTGTACGAGGCAGCGGCCCATGGGCGTTGGGCGCACTGCCCGAGCCTCGTCGTCGAGACGGCCTCTGAAGAGGACGAGGACAATCCGGTGTCCGACCGTGTTCTAGAAGAACTCGACAGGCTGAAGCTGGGTCTGTATACGATGTACAACCTCGGATGTGGAGCTTTTCGTGTGAAGCAGTACATACCGCCGTCGAGGCATGCACCCGACCCTGGCTATCTACATGATCTCTTGGAGTACTTCTTCTCCGACGACAAACGGCAGTGGGAGAAGTACCGACTGGCGATCCGCCGCTGAGCGCGCCTGCGCGGTCGGAAAGGGCCGGCTGGGGAGTAGGCCGCGAGTAGGCCGGGAGATCGTGTTCGTCGTCATGGGCGGTTCGACCGGGCGGTGGCGAGTAGGCGGTCCGCGACCCGGTCACAGGTAAGCCCGAGCGAGCCCGTGGCCAGTTGGGATTCGAGGGCGTGGCGGGTCTGGTGGGCGTGCAGCCATACCCGTTCGGCATCCATCACCTCATCGTTCGGCGCGCGGGTCGCGTAGGTGAGGGCGAGCGACGCCGCGGTCGCCTGCTCGGCCTCCACCGCGTCCGCGAGCTGCCGGGACATCGTCCACATGCGTGAGAACGTCCGCTGACTTTCGATCAAAACGGCTGGTAGCCGTGTCCTGGCCAAGCGATTCCCCTGCGGGGATGCCGGCGGATCCGAGTCCGTCGGCTCCGAGCCCGGCCCTGGTGCCGGTGATTGTGGTGTTGATTGTGGTGTTGATTGTGACTCTGATGGCGATTGTGGTGGCGATGTTCCCGCGGAATCCTCGTGGTCCGGCGGTTGCGGAAGCTTCTGTACCACGGTTCCAGCCCTCCTCGATCCGGGTACCCACCTGCGTGGCGGGGAGTACCCGCTGCCGGCCGGCCGCACGCGTTCGACGAGCGTTCGTTCACACTCGACCATGCGTCCCGCGGATCACCAGCGGGGACGGAGACGGCTGGGCCCGCAGCCAGCGGGCGTTACCAGCCGGCCGAGGCAGAGCAGCATACCCTGGATGATCAGAGCCAGCGCCACGACCAGCACTGCGCCGCCGACCGCCTGCGCGTCGTCGTGGTGAGCCAGGCCGTCCAGCACGAGTCGACCGAGCCCGCCGCCGCCGATGAGGGCGGCGACCGTGGCGGTGGCGACGACTCGGGCCGTCGCCGTCCGTAGGCCCACCAGCAGCAGTGGCGCGGCCAGCGGTAGCTCCACCTGGCGCAGCACCTGACCGCCGGACATGCCCATCCCGACCGCGGCCTGTGTCACCGCCTTGTCAACGTCGCGCATGCTGAGGTAGGCAGTGGACAGCAGCGGTGGTACCGCGATGAGGGTCAGCGCGACCGTAGCCGTGGTGTTGCCGAAGCCGAGCGGCCCGACGGCCAGCAGCACGAGCACGGCCAATGCCGGTACCGCCCGTTCAACCGTGGAGATGCCGACAGCGAGAATGCGGCCTCGTCCGATGTGACCGAGCCACACCCCGATCGGTAGCGCGAGGGCGCACGCGAGCCCCACGGACGCGGTAGTCAACGTCACGTGTTCGATGAGGCGCCGGGTGACGCCGTTGCCGCCGTCCCAGTTGGCGCTGTCGCCAAGCCATGAGGCGGTCTGCGAGATTGTGCTCACACGGCGACGGTACCGGGATAACTCGATACCGACCGGATAATCCGGTAGAAAAGCTATGAAACAGCAATGACAGTACTGTGGGTTCCACGGTCGGAATGATCGCAATCGGTCCGGGAGGGGTTGGTCGGCGTCGATGGCGACTGAGCCGATGATTTCTTTTCGGGGGGTCCAGAAGCGTCACCCGGACGGGACCGTCGCTGTTACAAATCTTGACATCGACGTGGCCGAGGGTGATTTCATCTGCCTGCTCGGGCCGTCCGGGTGCGGCAAGACCACCATCATTAATCTCATCAATAGGATGACCGAGCCGACAGCCGGGGAGATCGTCGTGGCTGGCGAGGATGTTGCCCGCGTGGATCCGGTCCTGCTGCGCAGGCGCATCGGCCATGTCGCCGCGCGCGTCGGCCTGTTCCCACATCGGACCGTCCGGGCGAACGTCGAATCGGTGCCCAGGCTGCTGCGCTGGGCGCGGCCGCGGGTTCACGACAGCGGGCAGGAGCTGCTCGAACTGCTTGGGCTTGATCCAGCGGTCGTCGGCGACCGTTACCCGCATGAACTTTCCGGCGAGCAACGGCAACGGGCCGGTATTGCCCGCGCACTCGCCGCCGACCCGCTGGTACTGCTGATGGACGAGCCGTGCTCGGCCTTGGACCCGATGGCGTGCGAGCGGTTGCGTACCGATCTTCTTCTGTTGCACCGGGATATCGGCAAGACGATCATCTTCGCCACGCCCGACCTGGACGAGGCCGTCCACCTTGCGGACCGGATCGCGGTGTTCCGCCCCGGTGGCCTTCTTGAGCAGTACGACGCCGTCACCCGCGTCCTGGGAGCGCCGGCCACGCCGTTCGTCGCGGATCTCACCGGCTTCGACCGGTCGCTGCGCCGGCTCGCGGTCACCCCGCTGGCGGTGTCCGACACCGAACACCCACCGGTGGTGCGCATGGACACATCCGCGGCCGAGACACTGCAGGCGATCGCCCGGCATGTGCCGGGCGGGTCCGCTCGTTCCGGTGGGTCCGCTCGTTCCGCTCGTTCCGGTGGGTCCGGCGAGGGCAGCCGGGTGCGGGTCAGCACTGACGGCGCCGGCTGGGCGGTCGTGGTCGACCCGACGTCCGGGGAAGTGCGCGGGTGGGTTGAGGCCGGGGAGCTGGTCGGGCATGGTCCGGTCGCGAGCGCGGCAGCGCTGCGTCCGCTCGCCGGTTGGGTGGAGCTCGGCGCCTCTCTCAAGGAAGCGTTCGCCGTGCTCCTGGGCGACGACGCCGCCCGCATCGCCGTCTACGATCGGGACGATTACGTCGGCGTACTCACGCCCGCGTCCCTGCATGCGGCCCTGCGCCGTTCCGTCGATGCCGAGCTGGGCGTCGCTTGACGCCTCCGGGTGTGCGTGAACGGCATGATCGCGCACCCTTTGGCCGGTCTGGCTGTGTGGGGGCCTCCGGGTGTGCGTGAACGGCATGATCGCGCACCCTTTGGCCGGCGTACCGGGAGTCGATCAGACGGTGAGAAGGCCGGATACCACCGACTGGAACATTGCCAGGCCGTCCGATCCCGGGCCGGTCAGCGGCTCGACGGCATGCTCGGGATGTGGCATCAACCCGACAACCGTGCGTGCAGTATTGCAGACGCCGGCTATGTCGGCGACGGATCCGTTCGGGTTCCCGCCGAGATAGCGGGCAACCACCAGGTCGTCATGTTCGAGCTGGGCCAGTGTCGCAGGGTTCACCACATAGCGGCCTTCGCCGTGTTTCACGGGAATAACGACCTCCGCGCCGGTGGTGTATGCCGAGGTCCACGCGGTCGAGGCGTTCTCCACCCGCAGCCGCTGGTCCCGGCAGACGAAATGGAGGCCGACATTACGGGTGAGTGCCCCGGGCAGCAGACCGGCCTCGCACAGCACCTGAAATCCGTTGCAGATGCCGAGGACGGGCAACCCGTCACGGGCCGCGGCCACGACCGCGCCGACCATGGGGGAGAAACGGGCTATCGCCCCGGCGCGCAGGTAGTCGCCGTAGGAGAACCCGCCGGGCAGCACCACCGCGTCCACCGCGGCCAGCTCGGTGTCACCGTGCCAGAGCGCAACGGCCTCGCCGCCGCTGAGGCCGACCGCTCGAGCGGCGTCCCGGTCATCCAGCGAGCCGGGAAATGTCACCACGCCGATTCGTCGTGCTACCGAGGACGCCCCGCCAACTGTTTCGTACTGGCCACCGCTCATGCGGTCAGCCTACCGGCGATCAAGCGGCGGCCACGCATGCAGGAGCAGGCCGGTCAGGACCCGCAGTGGGCCGGGGCGCGTTCAAGTCGGGTGGCGGGCGCGCTTTCATCCCACTGCAGCAGTTTTTCCAGATGAACCCGGATGCCGGGATGCGGACCGTCCACAATGTCGAACTGGACGCTGTCCATGAGTTCGTGCATGACATAGATACCACGGCCGTCTTCGCAGATCGTGTCATCGGCGGACGCCTCGAGAATCATGGCGTCAATCTGGAAGACGTCGAAGCCACCACCGTTATCCAGCACCTCGATGGCGGCCACCTGGTTGTCGACGTTGACCGAGACCTCGTACCAGTCATACGCCTGGGCGTGCTTCAGAACGTTGGCACATGCCTCGGTGAGCGCGAGTTCCACGTCGTCGACGCACTCCTGGTGCGCGCCGAGAACCTTCAGTGACTGCGTGCACATCCGGCGGACAACAGGAATGGAGATCTCGTCCCGGGGAAGTGACAGCGAAAATTTGATCTCCATGTCCGACTTCTACCCCGGTGAGTGGCGGTTAACCTGCATCGGCTTCCCGTCCGGCCGAAGGGAGTGCGATCTTGGTTTTTCGCACGCCCGGAGGCGTCTGGTGGGTGGCCTGGCCGAAGGGAGTGCGATCTTGGTTTTTCGCACGCCCGGAGGCCCGGTCGCGGACGGTGGAGCCTGGTCCGGCATCGGCGCGTAGCAGGGCCGGTACAAGCGGACGGTCACGTGGGTGGGTTGGCGGGAAGTGTCGGTCGCAGGTATTAGCCTTGCGCGTACCAGCCGTCCATCAACCTGATCCATCAACCTGATCCGTCAAGCCGAGGAGCACCCGATCGCTCGCCGACAGACCGCCCGCCGTCCCGTGCCGTCTCATTCCGGATCTGGCTCGTCCGGATCTGGCTCGTCCGACGAGGTGGGCCTGGCCGCGTCTGTGGCGGCTCCGGCTGTCTTCGGGACGGACGAGGTAGATGCTCCCGTCGTCGGGCCGCGGTCGCCGTGCCCGTGTGGGTCAGGGCGCCGGTACAAGGCATGTCATGGCGTGCGGCGGCGGCCCGCGCCCGTCCTGCGTCCCTTTGCCGGCCGGGTTGACGAACCCGATCTGGTGGCTCTGCGTGAGTTGGTGCCCAGCGCGACCGCCCCGCTAAAGCTCTCCGCCAGCTACCTCGCCGAACATCCTGAACATGGCGACCGTGCGGTTCTGCTCGGCACGATGCTGCCGCAGGCGGTGCCTGCGATCGTCCGGGAGAACGGCGAGATCCTCCTGGCCATGCAGACGGGCGTGCCCAGCGACGACGCGAGCGTTGACATCGCGCGGGCGCTGC
>NZ_CAUVXG010000014.1:74045-74649 GCF_963555885.1 Protofrankia sp. Cr2 | reverse complement strand
GCAGCGCCCGCGGCGACGACGGGCGGGCCGGCCCCACGCTGCTGGACATCCTCGATCCGGCCCCGCTGGACATCACGGTTCACCCCGGGTTCACCTGGTGGATCCCGCCGTCCGAGGACGGCACCGGTCCTGCTCCGGAGGTCACCGCCGCACTGGAGCGAGCGAACGCGGCCGTCGTCCCGACCGCCCGGTTGACCTCGGTCGACGCGGCCTACTGGTGCAGTCCGGGGGAACGGACACATCTGCGGTGGGTTCAGGCGTACGACGAGGAGCCACTACTCGACGCCCTCGCGCGACTGGCCGCCGCTGGTGATCTTACGGTCGGTGCCGGGTCCCGTTTCGTCGGATCCTTCCGGGCGGACGGTCTGGTCGTTCCGGTCTGGGACCTTGCGCCGGGCGCTGACGCCGACAGCTGCGAGGAACCGGCGACGGAGTTGCGTGCCCGGTTGGAGCGCGCTGTTGCCGACCGAACTCCGCTGGATGCGTCGCAACGCCGGATGCGTGCCGGCGTTGTGGGTCGGACCCTCACCCTGCGCTAGGGTCTGTCTCCCGGATGTTGATGAGTGCATGCGGCGATCCAGGCGGCGAGCCGGTAAGAGCGCCC
>NZ_CAUVXG010000014.1:29001-73661 GCF_963555885.1 Protofrankia sp. Cr2 | reverse complement strand
CCAGGTCGACCGATGCTGTCAATGGTGATGCGCTCGGAGTTCGACCGGGCGCTGGTGCACTCGGCCTGCGCCGCCGGTGCGGGCCTGCGGACCGGAGTCCACGTCACCGGTCTGCGCGAAGTAACCGGACCAGTAACCGGACCAGATGGACCGGACAGCAACGAGGTGCAGGCGGCCACGGCGGTCAGTCAGGCGACGACGGCGGCCACGACCGTCAGGGAGGTCAGGGGGGGCACGGAGATCAGGCAGACGCGGGATGGTTGCGTCGTGGTGACGGTGCGGGGCGGGCGGGAGATACGCGCCCGGGTCGTCGTCGGCGCAGATGGCGCGTCCGGGCGGACGGGCGCCCACGTCGGCGTCCGGTGTGATCAGGTGGACGTCGGCCTGGAGGGTGAGTTCCCGGTGAGCGCACCGACCGCACGGCGCTGGGGCGGCCGGATGCTGCTCGACTGGGGTCCGGTCCCCGGTTCATACGCCTGGCTGTTCCCGAAGGGCGAGGTGCTCACCGTCGGTGTGATCGGTTCGCGGGCAGACGGCGATGCGCTGCGTTCCTACTACGGCGATCTGGTGCGCCGGCTCGGTCTGGATTCGGTGACGCCGCTGCACGACTCCGGGCATCTGACGCGGGTGCGGGCCGCGGGTTCGCCACTGCGCCGGGGCAGGGTGCTGGTCGCCGGCGACGCGGCGGGTCTGCTCGACCCGTGGACGCGCGAGGGGATCTCGTTCGCGTTGCGTTCGGGGCGTCTCGCGGGGGAGGCCGCGGCCCGAGCGGCTGTCGGTGATCTGTCCGCGCTCGCAGAGTACCCCAGGCGCGTTGAAGCGGTGCTCGGCCCCGAAATGGACGCCGGTCGCGAGGTACAGGCGGTCTATGTACGCCATCCCGGGCTGCTGCACGCGTTGCTGACCTGCATGCCCGGTACCTTCGGACTGTTCGGGCGGATCGTGGACGGCCGCACCACAGTGGCCAGGCAGCTGCGGCGCCCCGGTGTCCGGGCCGTGACCGAAGCCCTGGCCCGCTGACTGGTGCCCGGACAGGCCCTAAGAGCGACCGGCAATAGGGGGCGCGGCGTCGCGGGGCCGGGGCACGCACCTCGCTGTGTTGTCGTCGGTCGCCACCCGACACCAGGGTGTCTCCCTCCTCCGCCTCGCGATCTACGTGCCCCAGCCCCGCTCCTTGATCCACGCCCCTATTGCCGGGCGCTCTAAACCCCGTGCGGCAACCCGCCGAAACGCTCGGGATCCCCACCTGTCAGGGGAGAACCGAACCGTTCAGCGACGGCGCCGGCGATTTCGAGAAACGCCTGCCTCGTCGCCTTTCTCAGCTCTTCTAGCATAATACGTCCGCCGATGGCGAGATGCGGATCGTAGGGCACCTGGACGACTCGCCGGGTACGGGCGGCGAAATGCTGTTCGAGCGTGTTCATATCCACCGACTCGCTATTCGCCGGGAATGTCGAGATGACCGTCACGGCCTCTCGCACCTGGGTGGCGTACCCGTGCGCGTCCAGCCAGTCCAGCGTGGCACTGGCCGACGAACCGCCATCCGCGCTGGAACTGCTGACAATCACCAGCGTGTCGGCGAGTTTGAGGACCGCGGGCATGGCGCTGTGCAGAATCCCGGTGCCGCAGTCGGTCAGCAGGATCGAGTAGTGGCGCTGCAGAATGTCGTCGACAGCAAGGTAGTCGGTATCGGCGAACGCCTGCGAGATCTCGGGGTCGTTCGCGGACGCGAGCACATCCAGGCGGCTGTCGGCCTGTGACAGGTACCTGCGAACGTCCACATAACGGTGTAGCGAGGCCGCATTGTCGAGTAGATCGCGCACGGTGTTCGTGGTTGTCCGCGGTACCTTGGCACCGAGCGTCCCGCGGTCGGGGTTCGCGTCGATCGCCACCACGCGGTCCCCACGCAGACTCGCCAGGGTCGATCCGAGGGCCACGGTCGTGGTGGTCTTGCCGACACCGCCCTTGAGCGACATGACCGCGACCCGGTGGCAGTCGTACAAGGGGGTGCGGATGTGCGCGACCAGGCGCCGATGGCGGGCCTCGTCGGCGGACGGTCCAGGGTTGATCGCTCCTCCGGACGCCCTGAAGATCAGTTTTCGCCAGCCTCCGGACGCTGTGTCCGGCGCAGCGGGCAGCAGCGCGCTGGTCATGAGTCTGCCGGGCGCACGGATGACGTCGGCTGCCCCGTCGTGGCCGGACGGCCGGATCTCCGGTGCTGGCGCCGGGTACTCGGTGCTGGGGTAGGGATTGTCCGGGTAGGCGCCACCTGGGTACGGCACCGGCGGTTGCACAGCGCCAGGATGCGGGGCGCCGATCTTTCCCTCATCCGCGATACCGCCGTTCCGGTAGAGCGGCGGGTCTGGGGCGGGCGCCGTTGTGATCGGTGCCGTGGACGATCCCGGCGCCTGTTCGGCCGCCAGCGGCAGCGGGTGCGCAGACGGTGCGTGCTCGGGTACCGGGATCGGTGCAAGCGAAGGTGGTGGCAGTTGCGGCGGTGCCAGCTGCAGTGGTGACGGTGACGGTTGCGGTGGCGGTGGCGGGTAGTCCGCCGAGACCGGTGGGCGTGGCGGCACCTCGAACGCGGTGTCCGCGACACCGGCGGAGACTCCGAGCGGATCGGTGGAGTTGAAATCCGACGGGTAGGACTCGTCTGGGTAAAGCGGTGTCGGCCGGTGCGTGGCGCCTGCGGATCCCGACCATGGGAAGCCCGGTGCGGATCCCGCCGGATGTACGGATCCCGCTGGCGCTCCGGTGGTGCGTCCGTTGCTGTTCTGGCCGCTGCTCGGGCGTTCCTCGTGGCGCAGTGGACTGGCGGACAGCCGAGGTTCGGACGGCGGCGGGGGCGGAATCGGCGCGACGCGGCTCGGGTAGTCGCCGGGACCTGGGTAGTCGCCGGGAAATGGGTCGCGGCCGAACAGCGGGTCGTAGGTCGACCTTTCGGTCCACGGCCGGGCGATCGGTGGCACGGCCGGCCGTTCACCCGCAGCGCCCGGCCAGGAGCTCGTGAGCGGGTCGAATACGCGCTCGCCACCAGGCGGTGGCACCGGTGGTGGGAACTGAGCGGGCCAGGCCTGGAACGAGGAATACGGGTCGTCGTTGTTCGGCTCGGTCGAGCTCGGCGGACGATGGGAATGTACCGGCGACGGTATCGACTGGCGCGTGCTGCGATCTTCCGCCGGATTGCGATCGGCGTCAGGCATGTCTGTTCGGGCGTCGATGTCGATGTCTCCGTTCATGCTCCCGCTCAGTCACGACCTCGCTGGAGACCAGTCATTATCAGGCCTCATGTCGGGTTTATCCGGCTTTCAGCCTAGCTGCCGCGGTCCGTCCGGGCGCTCAGAGTGCGGTAATTTGATCACTGCTTCAGGGTCCGGCGCCACCTGTCCGTCCAGGGCGCCCCACCGCGGCGATTCAGGATTGCATGCCGGGCTCGACCTTGTCATCGTCTGCATCCTGGGTCATCGTTCCCGCCCTGGCCGGGATGGGCAAAGTGCGTTCTGTCCGTATCCGACGCCCATGATGTTTCCGCGGCGAGTGACGCGGCGGCAGCCAGTACCCAGCGGGTCGGCCGGTCCAGCCGGATGGCGGCGCGTCGCACGTCGTCCCACTCGGGTTGCACGGTTACCACCTGACCGTCCGGGAGCATGCCGATCTTCACGGCGATGGTTTCGCCGCTGACGTTCACCGCGTGGAAAGTGCGGTCAAGGGCACGCTTGTGTACGGGCGTCTCGCGCAGGCCAAGGGTTGGGGTGTGGAAAAAAATCATCTGTCGAACCGAGTCCGCGCGCGCCGGCGCCACCAGCACGGACAGCGTGTGCGCAGGTCGACCCTTCTTCATCAGTATGGGCGTCAGCCAGGCATCGGACGCCCCCGCTGCCAGCAGGGCCGCCAGAATCTCCGGCCAGGCCCGCGGGTCCAGGTCGTCGACGTTGGTCTCGACCAGCAGTTCATCGGTTGCCGGGGGGATGCGAGCGGCGGCGTGCGCCGGTGCTGATTCTTCTCGTTCTGATGCGCTATGGGATGATATGTCGGTGGATGCCGCGGCCCCGACGATCAGCCGGACGACATTGGGCCGGCCCGGGATGTCGCGCTGGCCGGCGCCGACACCGACTGACTCCACCCGCATCGCCGGTAGCTGCCCATAGGCGCCTACGTGGGTCGCCACCAGCGCCGCTCCGGTCGGTGTGCACAGCTCCAGGTCCACTGGACCACCGTGAGCCGGCATTCCGCTGGCCCGCAGGAGTTCCAGGACGGCAGGGCCGGGGATCGGCAGGACACCGTGTCCGGTACGGGCTGAGCCACCGCCGAGCGCCATCGGGGACGCGACCAGCTGGTCCAGGCCGAGCGCGTCCAGCCCCGCGCAGACACCGACCACGTCGGCGAGCGCGTCCAGCGCCCCGACCTCGTGGAAGTGCACGTCGTCGGCGCGGATTCCGTGGACGGTCGCCTCAGCCTCGGCGAGCGTCGCAAAGGTGGCTAATGCCCGCTCGCGGACCGTCGCGGCGAGCGGCGCGCCGGCAAGTAGCAGGCGGATGTCCGCCCAGGTACGCCGGAGGTGGTCACCGGCGGCTGCTCCGGTCCCCTGCGGCCTGACCGGATATGTCGTGTCTCCACGGCTGATCACTTCATCGGTGATCACGTGGACGCGGGTGGCGGCGAGGCCGGCTCGGCTGGTCACGCTGACATCCAGGCGGACTGGAAGTCCCAGCGCCTTGACCGCGTCGGCGATCACGTCGGCGTGCTTACCCGTGCCTGCGAGCACCGCGCTCAAGGCGCCGAGCAGCATGTCCCCGCTCGCCCCGCTGGACAGGTCGAGCCACCCGACCCGTGCCGGGCGGGGCGGTGAAGAACCGGTCGGGCCGGTCGGTACCGCTGCTGCGCTGTTGGCTTGGCGCGTTCCGGCATCAGTCACTCGTCCACTGTCGTCCACCCGTCCACTGTCGTCCGGTGGGCGGGGTCGCCGGAACGCGCCCCAGACCCGGCCCACCCCAGACCCGGCCCGCAGCGGATCGCGGGCCGGCGGCCGCGAAGCGGTAGGTCAAAACGGTCGCTATAGCGACGAAAACCACCTAGCGCCTGGGTGCCCGCAGGTAGTCCAGTAGGTGGAAATCGTCGCTATCGCAGCCGAAACGACCTACTCCATCGGCGGACGACCGGCGGGTGTCGCGGGTGGCGGTGATGCGGCCATGAGCGCTGTGCGGCGGGCGATGCGGGCAGCGAAGATTCCCGCTCCGAAGCCGTTGTCGATATTGCAGACGACGATGCCGGGTGCGCAGGATGTGAGCATTCCGAGCAGCGCAGCAAGCCCGCCAAAGGACGCGCCGTAACCGATGCTGGTGGGGACCGCTACCACCGGCGTACCAACGAGCCCGCCGATCACGCTGGGCAGGGCACCTTCCATGCCGGCGACGACGACCAGACAGTCAGCTGCGGCGAGGATGTCGCGGACCGCGAGAACCCGGTGCAGCCCGGCGACCCCCACGTCCGTGATCGTCTCAACGCCCGCTCCGGATGCGCGGGCGGTCAGCGCGGCTTCTGCGGCGACCGGCGCGTCCGACGTTCCCGCGGAAACGACGACGACCCGCCCCCGGGCCGGTGGCAGTGGGCCGACGACGACCGTGGACAGCGGGGTGGAAGGCCCGGACTCCGGACCCGGACCAGGGCTGGGACCAGGTGCACCGGACGTGGCCAGCTCCTCGGGCCACTGGACGAGCAGCGCCGCGACGGTGGCGGTGTCCGCCCGGGTGATCAGTGTCGGATGGCCGGGGCCGGATGCCCGCCGCAGCTCGGCGACGATGCCGACCGTCTGCGCCGGCGTCTTGCCGGCGGCGTAGACGACTTCCGGGTCGCCGGTGCGCAGGCCGCGGTGGGTGTCGACACGGGCGTACCCGAGGTCGGTCCAGCCGGTGCCGTCGCCGAGCGGGCCGGCGGTGAGGCGGCTCAGGGCTTCGTCCGGCCTGACCGCGCCGGCGGCCACGGCGTCCAGCAGGTGCCGCACATCGGCCGTGTCCATGCACCCGACCCTATGGCCGGTCGTCGTCTCCGTGGGGCCTGCAGGCAAGCCCCCTCGGGGCCTTCGGGCGCGCGCAAAGGATCGCCGAGGACCCGCCGAGGACAACGCCAAAGCTGCTATGTGACAACGAGAGATAAATTTTTGTGAATGGCGAGTGGCGTCGCTGGTATTTCGTTTCGTGTCACGCTTCGATCGCGTTAAGATAACGCCACCTACTGGCAGCCGTCACGGATGGGGGCCGTGCGCGCTTGTTGCTATGCGCCCTTCCAGTCCGTGCTGGAACAGCCTTCCGCTGCCATGCCGCGGGTCCTGGTCGCCGACCTTATCCTGCGTGTTCTGCTGGTGAGCCCACGCAGATTCTGAACACATTGTCGAGAACGGATTCCGATCGTCGGTGTTCCGGCTTCTTTAGTGCCCGCGAACGGATCCCAAGGCGCTTGGGGGAAAGTTGCGTTACTCGGTCAGATTATCCTGGCGGTTGGTCGGTCTGATTCTCGCGGCCGTTCTGGCCGGAATTTCGGTGTCCCAGGAGGCGCTCGCCGCACCACCGCCGACAGCCGTGGACTGGAAGGCCGTGGTCGACCGGGTCGCGACGGCCACCTACCAGAAGAGCGCCCAGCAGTACCAGCAGGAAGCCGATCGCCGGGTTCGTCCCTTTGCCGATCCCAAGGGAATCGGTCGGCTGGACGCCCTGGCCGCCCAGGTGGCAGCCGGTTATCTCGACGGGGCACGGTTCGCCACCGAGAAGAACGGCCTGAAGGTCTACGACCGGGATGTGAAGGCCGTGGCCTGGCTGAAGTCACGGTTGGACGGCTGGAATCCGCAGCGCGGAGAATCCGGTCAGGCGCACGCCGACGCGCTCACCGGACTGCTCCTCGCCTCCCGTGAATCCGCGGAGATCGCTACGCGCGACGCGGCTGTCGCGCTCGGTGAGGTGCCGGACGCGCCGCTACCGACCGGCCCGGACGCGGAACCTACACCGTCTGAAAACGTGGCCGAGAACGCCGATGTTTTTGCTGAAGCGGCTCCGGTCGCGACGGACAAGGGACGGGATGCCGCGCTGCGGCAGCTGACCAGCGCGCGTCGTCATCTGGCGCGGGCGCAGGTCGCCCTGCATCGTGGCCTTCCCGTGACCGCGGCCATCCACGACGGGTTGGCCTGGCGTTACGCCTACCACGCTCTGGTCGACCTCGGGATCGTCTACACCGCGGACACCGATCACGACGGTGTGACCGACCTTCTGGAACTCACCTTCGGGACCAGCCCGTTCAGCGTGGACACCGACCACGACGGGCTGCGGGACGCATTCGAGATCAATAAGACCCTGACCTGGACGCTTCCGTCAAAGGCGGATACGGACGGTGATGGCGTCTCCGACGCGGCCGAGGATATCGACGGCGACGGGCTGAGCAACCTTGCTGAGCAGGCGGCCGGTACAGACCCGACCGAACCCGACACGGACTCGGACTCTGTCAGCGACGGCGCCGAACTGGCGGCCGGCACCGACCCGCGAAAGGCCGACACCGACGGGGACACCCTGCTTGACGGGGTCGAGCCCCGCCAGGGCCTATCGCCGCTCAAGGCCGACACCGACGGTGACGGCATCCGGGATGACCACGAGACCGTGCGGGCCGTCGCGTCCGGGCCGGACGGGGTCCAGGCGGTGGTCATCGGAACCGGTGACCTGCTCACCGAGCTCCGGGTGACGAAGGTGACCGGCTCCAAGCAGGCCGGTATCGGCGTACCCGGCCAGGTCGGGGCGGCGTATGACTTCTCGTTGCCGCCGCCGGCCTATCAGGGCTTCACCCAGGCTGAGTTGACCATCCCGTACGATCCGTCGACCGCTGCCAAGCCGAGCGCGTTGCGCCTGTTCTACCTCGACGAGCAGCGTGGCATCTGGCGACCGGCGACAGTCACGCAGACGGTCGACACCGAGCGGCACGTGGTACGGGCGACCGTCGACCACTTCTCCACCTACGCCGTCTTCGACATCGTCAACTGGCAGCAAACCTGGACCGCATCGCAGGATCCGTGCCGTACCCGCGGCGGAGGCAGCGGTACCGACGTCGTGCTGCTCGACCTGTCGTTGATCCTCGACAGCTCCGGGTCAATGGCCTGGAACGACCCGCAGGGGCTTCGGAAGTCGGCGGCGAAGAACTTCGTCGACGCGCTGCTCCCGGACGATCGGGCCGCAGTGGTCGACTTCGACTACACAGCCACTGTGTTGCAGGGCCTGACCAGCGACAAAGCGGTGGTCAAAGCCGCGATTGACCGGATCGACGACAGCGGCGGCACCGACATCGGCGCCGGGGTCCGGGCCGGTACCGACTTGCTGATCGCGAGTAACGACCCGCAGCGCGCCCGGATCGCCATCCTGCTCACCGACGGTGTGGGCTCGTACGACCCTGCGCTCACCCGGCGTGCCCAAACGAACAAGATTGCTATTTACACCATCGGTCTGGGCAGCGAGGTTGACGAGAACCTGCTGCGCGGGATCGCGACCGGCACCGGCGGTCAGTACTACGGCGTCGACACGGCCGCCGACCTCCCGCAGGTCTTCCGGCGGATCAGTGAGGACACCGGCGGGGATCCGGACATCGGCAAGGACACCGATGGTGACGGCCTCGACGACTGCACCGAAATCAAGGGGATGCGCGACGGGTACGGAGTCCTGCACGTCTCCGACCCGGCCAAGCCTGACACCGACGGCGACGGCTTGACCGACGGTGAGGAGGCCGGTCAGCCGGTCGACTACAGAGCGCTGACTACGCAGTTCGGTGCCGACTTCCAACCTCTGGGGGAAGCGGGGACGAAGACCTGGACGATGCCGTCTGCCCCGGATATCGCCGACACCGATGGCGATGGGCTCGACGATGCAGACGAACTGGACGTCGAGTCCAACGCCTGGCTGTCCGACTCCGACGGGGACGGCTTGAGCGACGGCACGGAACTGGAAGTCGGGAGCTCGCCGACCAGCGCCAACACCGATGGTGACGCCTTCGATGACGCCTATGAAGTAGCCCACGCGGACGACGGGCTGGACCCGGGGCGGCCCGACGAGAAGGTCAGCACGTGGACGTATGCGAAGGATTTCGCGATCGGCGCGATCCTGGGCGACTTCATGCAGAAGGACTCGCTGGCGTGGCTGGCCGGATACCTTGCGGCCAGCGCCAGCAGCGCGATCCCCGTGATCGGATGGATCACCGGAACGCTGGCCGATCTGCGGGACACGATCGCGAATGCAATCCACGGCGACTGGGTCGGCGCCGGGCTTTCCGGAATCAGCCTGGTCCCGGATGTGGGGGATGCCGTCGCGGTGCCGGGAAAGGCGGCGAAGTTCGTCGCCAAGTACGCCCACCGTCTCGACGATGTGGTCCGGCTCATGGCCAAGGCCGACAAGCTACCGAACAAGATCAAGACGGTAGCGCTGCGGGCGTTGCTGCTCGGTCGGTATGACACCCTGCTGGCTGCCGGCTTCTCGGAGGAAGCCATCCGACTCGTGGCCAAGGGCGACCGGACATATCTCAAGGCGATTGCGGACGCGGTCGGGTCGGGCCTGCACAAGCGGGCAAGCGCCCTCCCCGAGTGGGCGGGGCGGCTGACCGTGGCGCCGCTGGGCAGCGGCGCGGAAGGCGAGGACCTCCTGGCTCAGGTCTACCGTGTACCGCGTAACAAGAAGGTGGAGAAGATGGAGCCACCGCTCATCGGCAACGGTCGCCGCACGTTCGACGTGGTGGAGCAGGGGCCCGAAGGGCGGATCGCGCACGAGGCAAAGGTGGGCAACGACCCGCGTAGCGATGGGCTGAGACAGTGCAGGAAGGACGGGGCGCTCGTGCGTCAGGGCAAGATCGCTGCCGCACACTGGCACTTCTTCACCTACAGCCGTTATTCCTCCATCGGCGCCGACCCGGAGGTACTCGCCTGCCTGGTGCAGGAGGGAATCAGGTTCACGTTCCACCCGCCCGCGTAGTACGCACATGGCGGAACAGACCGGTCGCTCTAAGGAGAGGACGAGCGTGGCCGCTCCTGCTGCCTGGCAGGACCGTTGGCTCGCGGCGTTGCCGGAGCGCATCGACTGGCTCCGGACCACCGCGGCGAGCCGCGGTGGTCCGAGCAGCGTCGAGCTGGATCTGTCCGGGGCGAGTCTGGGAGGGCTGTGGGCATGGGCGCGCCGGCTGTTCGGCCGGCGGGATGCCGATGTGCCGGTGGATCCGACCCGGCTGCCCGCCTGGTTCGGTGACCAGGCATGGGCGCCGCGATGGTGGGACGACGACACCATCTGGCTGATCGACGCGGTCGCCGGGTACTTTGCCGAGTCCCTGCGGGCCGCGGCGCCGGGCGGGCACTGGGCGAGGGGGCATGACGAGATCGACCCGACGCACTACCTGCACGAGGGGCAGCCGGTGCTGGTCGGCGTCGGCGGCGACGAGCTCAACCCGCTCGCGTTGGTGGAGAACGTCGTCGGCCGGGTCTGGACGGGTAAGGCCGACGACGACGACCTCTGCCGACTGTGGGACCTCTACACAACTCAGCATCGTCACGGAGGGTAGGGGTGAGCGATGTCCCGGGCGAGCTTTCAGCGGCCAGGGCACACATTTCACCTGTGCCGGCCGGTCGAGGACGTGAGCCGGACAGACGTTGTTAAGAGCGACCGGCAATAGGGACGCGGCATCCCAGACCGCGACCGGGGGGCTGTCGCGTGCATTGCGTGACGACACGGGGAGCTTATTTGTCTGGTTAGCCATCATTCAGGTGGTAGATGACTGGCTGGAATCGGGGTCCTTCAATGCGGTCCGTCACGACGCCGTAGGATCGTCAAGGTGAGACGTGTGGATCCGGTCCGGGTCACCCCCGCTGTGGTGATTGCGCCGGCTCAGGCGGTCGGGTCCGCTCCCGGTCGGAGGTCGTGGGTATGACCTCACCGATCCGGCTGGCCTATCTCGGGCCTCCTGGCGCGTTCGCCGAGGCTGCGCTGATCACTCTCCCGATCGTGCTTAAATACGATCTTGAACAGTTATCGAACGTTGCGGTCCAGCACGCCGGACGATGCTTTCCGCAGCGCAGCGGTCTGGTTTTCCGGCCTGCGTGGGAACCTCGCCCGCGCCTGAAAGATTCGGCCCAACGGTTGCGTTGCGAGCGCGATACCGCCGGGGGTAAACGCAGGCCGTCGTGAGTCAACACACAAACTCTCCGTACGTGTCGTGGTCTGAGCGTGCTCTCTCCCCTTGGCGCATCCCGCGACGCGCTTCGCGTGCGTTACCTTGAGTCACATTCTTGATGCTGAACGAGATCATAAACGAGATCATATCGGTACGGAAAGTGCCACATTGTGGCCTTGCCGACAGGACACAGGGAGTGCGTAGTCATGTCCCACGCTGACGAACTGTCCCCGTCAGCTTGCTCGGCCAGTCTCTGGCCGGCGGCTGCGGAGGTAAGGCAGCCAGTCCCGCCCGATGTGCCGGCCGCGTCGATTCCGGCTGCCCGTACCCCCCTAGACGATCATCCGGACTCCTATGTCCTGCCCGCCCCGACGTCGTCGCAGGGCGAAGCTCGCCCTTCCGTAGCCGTTCATCCGCTTCCCGAGCTATCGGTCCTCGAGCCGCCGGTTCCCGACCGCCCAGACCTTGATCCGCTAGCTGTCGGACCGACCGGCGCCGGTCGGGTGACGCCAGTCGGTCAGCCGCAGTACGACCGTCGTGACATCCCCCTGATGTCGATCGCCGGGACATCGCCACCGCCCGATCGGCGGCAGTTTCACCTCTATGCCGGGGCAACCGTCGTCGGTGTGCTCCTCACCGATGGGCAGTCTGCGGACGTGGTGGATGTGCGTGGTGCAACGGCGTCTCAGGTTGCGCTTGCACACGCCGAGGAACGGCTGGCCGCTTTGCTGCGCGCGCACGAGTACACGGCGCCTGCACATGTGGCGGTACAGGCAGTCCGCCTACGGTACGGTTTGGACCGTTTGGCCCGCGGTTCTCTACATGCTTTGGATGCCCGCCGGTTGCGGATCATCGCTGGTCGGCTTACCGTTTTGCACGCCGATGCGGCGTTCAAGCTGGGTGAGCCCGACGCGGCACGTGCCCTGGCCGCCCAGGGATACGCAGACGGGCAGTGGGCCGGTGACGGCCCGTTGCAGGGATCGGCCCGTGAGATCGCGGCGGTGGCCGAGTTCTACGGCGGGCGTCCGGCGGAGGCCCTGCAGCTCGCGCGGGACGGGCTGCGCCACGTCAGTGGCGGTCCGGTACGGGCGCGCCTGATCTGTCAGGAGGCCCGCGCACTCGCGGCCCTCGGCGACGTCCGTGGCGCCGCACGGGCACTGGATGTCGCCTACGATCTTGCTGATATGATTCCCGTGGAACAATGGGGATCTCCCGGTCCGGGCTTTGACACCTTCCATCCGGTGGAGGTCTCCTACAACGCGACCACGGCGTTGTGCCTGCTTGGTAGACCCCGGGCCGCAGAGGAACACGCACAGATCGCCATGCCCCGGCTTGACGCGATGAACACCCCCGGTTTCCGATCTGTGATCAGACTGGATCTTGCATTGGCTCTGGTCCGCCAAGGACGGCTCGAGCTTGACCGGGTCTGCGCGTTGGCCACCGAGGCGATCACTATCTCCTGGGGACGCACGGTGGCGTCGGCATCGAATCGGGCCGATGAGTTGCTGGCAATAACCCGAACGCACGGTGACGTCCGCGACGTACGCGAGCTTGCGGCGTTCATACGCGAGTGGCAGCGGGAGGGCGAAAGAGGCATCGCCAGGGATGTCAGGGATGTCAGGGATGTCAGGGATGTCAGGGATGTGGACGTCGGACCGTAGATCTCGGTAAGCAGGTGAGTCCGTCGCTGAACGTGCTTGACGAACCAACAGCAATGACCGTGTGTCATGAGGGCACGGAAGGGTGCGGAGCAAGGTGGGTACGTTCGGAGGAACTGGCCTGACGACGCTCCGTGTTGAATGAAGATCGGAGTGGAATCGGATGGCAGTCACGGGATGCGATGGTCGCTTCACCGTGGCGAACGCCTGGTCGATTCTCCGCGAGATATGCGTGGCGGTCGGGTTGGATGACCGGGATGCCGAGGTCATCAAGATTGCCGCCAATGCGGTGTTCCGCTTGCCGCGGGCCAGGCTGGTCATCCGGATCTCCGGGTCGCAGGCGATGGCGCACCGTGCGCACAAGGTTGTCCAGGTCGCTCGCTGGATGGCTCGACACGAGGTGCCGGCGGTGCGCCTTGCGCCGGGTCTGCCGGCACCGCTGCTCCTCGGCAGCGTCGTGGCCACATTGTGGATCGACGCCCAGGCCGAGCCGCGACCGGCGGAGCCGCCCGGTCGCCATGTCCAGGAGAACCAGCCCCTGCCGGGCGCCCGCGGGCCAACCGCACACGCCGCCACAACACGCGGCTCGGCTGCACGCGGTGCCACAGCACGTGGCTCGACTGCACTCGGCTCGACCGCGCACGTATCGACGTCACGCGCCTCCACCGCGGGTGAACGGGTGGTGCATAGCGGCCCGCCGACCGTGTCCGACCTCGCGGCGGCCCTGCAGCGGATCCATGCGCTACCGCTACCCGATGCTGCGTTACCCCATTGGGACCCGCTGGACGACGTTCGTAGGCGCCTTGCCGACGCGGAGGGTCTCGCCGATCCTGACTTCGCTTTTCTCCGGCGGATGGCCGACCGGCTCGAAGTCGCCCTTGAGAGGGTGACGTACGACCTCCCTGCGGGGATCCTCCATGGCGATGCCCATCTCGGCAACCTGATCAGATGCCACGACGGACGAGTGATCGTGTGCGACTTCGATTCCACCTGCTATGGACCCACCGAATGGGACCTGATCCCGGTAGCTGTCGGGCGGCTGAGGTTCGGCTACCCGCCGGAGCAGCACGCGGTGCTTGCGTCCGAGTACGGCTTCGATGTGACGCGTTGGTCGGGATTCGAGGTCCTGCGGGCACTGCGGGAACTGAAGTTGGTCACCAGCGTTGTGCCGATCCTCGCGAGCAATCCGCGGGTGGCGGCGCAGTTCGCCATCCGCCTGGCGAGCCTGCGCTATGCGGACGAAAGCGTCCGCTGGTTGCCGTATTCCTGACTCTTATCAGTTTTCTGATAGTTCTTCGAACCAGGATTTTCGCTGTTTCCCGAGATTGAACAGGGCTCGTCGTCCTGTTCGGGATGTGAATCTGTACAAATTTTAATCGGTGGATCCGGAGGCTGCTGTTGCCATCGTATCGGAACACCGTTGGTAATCGTGTCCGGGCGGTGTGGCGATTGTGTCTGATATCGGGCTCGTTGAGCTGATCGGCCCTGTCCGGGGGGATCGGCGCCCCTATTGCCGGTCGCTCTTAGGTCGGACCGAAGAAGATCCTTTGAAGATGCGTCGGGTGAATACGGCGATCATGGTCGCTGTCCAGGCGACCGCGAGTAGGCAGCCGCCGATGACATCCGACAGATAGTGCACACCGAGCGTGAGGCGTGCACCCCCGACCGCCGCAATGATCAGCGCAGTCGGTGCTGCCACGCCGACCGTCGGCCGACGCCCGTGGACGGCGGCCAGCGCGGTCAGCCCCACCAGCACCGCGACCGTCACCCCGACCACGTGCCCGGACGGGAAGCTCGTTCCATGGGCCGTGGCGACTGGCTCCGCGACGGACGGGCGTGGCCGAGCGACGAGGGCTTTGACCGCGGTGCTGACGATTCCACCGATCCCGACGGTGATCGCGATGAACAGGGTCAGCCAGCGAAGGCCGGCCGGATCGAGCCGGCCGAGACCACGGGCGTTCGCACCCCGCACGGGGCTCGCCCGCGCCCACAATGTCACCACAACTGCCAGGGTTGCCAATCTGAGGATGAACGGGGCGATCAGGATGCTCAGGACATCGGCGGCGTCGATCAGCCAACCCCGGGTGACCACGACGGCGTTGAGGTCCCCGGCCGTGGCGGTGTCCACGTGTGCAAGGGGCGCCCAGCGGATCTTCACCACGATCGTCAGTACGACGAACAGCCCAGCGCACGTCCCCGCGATCCACCAGGCGCGCGTCGCAGGGAGCGGTCGCGGACGGCCCGGCGGCCCCGATGCCGACAGCCTTGCCGACAGCCCTGCCGACAATCCTGCCGACAGCCGCGGTCGAGGCCGAGGCCGAGGCCGCGGACCGTTGCCTTTCCCCGTCGAGGACTGTCGGGCTCCCATCACGTTCCAGTCTCCCCCGCCGGGCGCGGGAAGCCGACCCAGACGGCCCGGCTGTCCTCCCGGGTGGGCCGGGCCGGAGCCGGTCGCTCTAGATTTTCCACGAGCCGGGAAATCATTTATCCCGAGCGCGCCGAGAGCATGAGCACCTTGATTCCCTCAGGTTTTCTCCTCGGCGGCGTGTTTCTTTTTCGTCGTCGGTTCGAAAGGCGACCGTCCGGGCGGGAGAAAGAGCGGCCGCGGCTCGCCTGAGAATTCGTCGACTACTGTTGTCGCGGTCGCCGTCGGGTCGAGATGCCGGTCTCCGGGTCGGTCAGAATAGTGCAGCCGTGACCGGGTGTACCGGCCATCACCAGATCCGGAATCCATCAGCGGCACCGTCTCGCGGGTGTCGAACGTGGCCATCCGACGTCACTCGGTGGCCCGGTGGAGGGTTACCGCCCGATATATCGGTGCCTTCCCGGCCGACGGTGGCGAGTTCTGTGGACCGCATGATACGTGCTCGTTCCCTCAGTATTGTTTCTCTTTTGCGGCATGACCTCATTTTGCAGTAAGGAGACTTTTCGAAATTACACGGACGAAGTCGGCCGGTGGGGTTGACCGGGTGAGCGCCCAGTGGAGTAGGGTCACTTCTTGTTCGGTCAGTCCCGGCGAGAGGAAGAAAACGTGATGGCACAGCAGCAGCAGCAGCAGCAAATCGAACAGCAGCTGCGGCAGAACTGGCAGCAGATCCGGTACCGCCTTCTCGATGAATTCGGACAGGTCGGCACCGCGGACCTCGACGCGGCTCGTGACGTCAACGATCTCGTTCAGCGGATCGCGGACAAGACCCACCACAGCGAGCGCTACGTCGAGACTCGGCTGCAGGAGCTCGTCGGCGCCGGCGCGGGTGTCGGTGGCCAGTTCGGCGGCCAGCAGCAGGGTGGCGGCCAGGGCTTCGGCCAGCAGGGCCAGCAGGGCCAGCAGGGGCAGCAGAGCCAGCAGGGACAGCCGTTCGGTCGCTAGTCCCGCCGTCGTGACGGTGGAACACCGCTACCTGTCCTGACGCCCGTGGCGGCGCGCGAAGCGATGATCGCACGACCGTCGGCCAGGTGGCATGACGGTGCGCGGTCTTCATTTGCGCAAAATCCGGACCAGTCAGGTGGTCTCACCACCAAGTATCAGGAGACCACCTGACTGGTTCAGGTACCGGCATGAGATCAAGGTAGGCCAAAGGCCGTGCGATGATGTCCTTTCGCACGGCCGGCGGCCTTTTGGATCGCCGATACCAGGCCAAAGGCCGTGCGATGATGTCCTTTCGCACGGCCGGCGGCCTTTTGGATCGCCGATACCAGGCCAAAGGCCGTGCGATGATGTCCTTTCGCACGGCCGGCGGCCTTTTGGATCGCCGCTGATCCAAAAATCATGCTGTCAGGCTCACCAGGAGCGTCCGGTATTCCAGCAGGGCGTCGATCAGACCCGTGACAATCGGGTTGCGGGGCATTTGACCCAACTCAGCAAGAATTGAATCCGTCTGTTCCAGCGTAGGCTGGGCGTCGACAGCGGCGACGAGTGTGACTAGTCTGCTCATGGGCGGCCTTTCGACGACTCACAGTCGTGAAGCGACGTCCATGTGACCAGCACATCGTGTGGCTGGGTCGCCTCACCGGATACACCTGCCAAAACGGCACCGCGTGGCGGGTTCACCATCACTTTTCGCTCCATGCCCTTCAGGGAGGAGCCCGGCTCCTTTGTCGGGCAGTGCTACAACTGACGTTACCGTAAAAAACGGTAGAGCTGCGGTGTTCCCGCCGGGTTGAATGGTCGTTACGGCGAGGTAACAAAGTTTGCGCCCTGTAGTCGGATCGCCCCCGGCCCGGTGGATGCCTGCGGGCTGATTGCGCTATTTGTGCATGATGCGCCGACCGGCGCAAACTCATTGCTTCCCGTGACCCTCTCCGAGGGCATCAATCCACCGCCGCTGCGTATCAGTGGTGGCGCATTCGGTCGGGGAACCGATGCATCGGGCCGGCGTCCTCGTACCGGCCGGAGAGCGTTGGAGTCCGCAAGTCGACTCAGCCTGCTGCGGTGCCACCGCATCGCGTGTGGCCGCGGTGGGTGCGGCTGCGAGGGGCACGCGAGAAGGCTTCGTTCCCAGGCCGGTAGCCTCAGATGCGTGGTCAGTGCAGGTCCGTCTCCGGGCGGCAGTCGGCGGACGGCGGCCGGCGGGGTTGCCGCACCCGCCGGAAGTAGCCCCGGACGTGATGCGCTGGCGGCGCCGGGTGTCGGCGAACGGGTCGATGTAGCCCTCAGTCGTGAGTTGGAGGGCCTTGCGCATCGTGCGTGGCCCCCGTTGCGTGCGCGCCACGTCGATGGTTGGATGCTGCGGGAGTCGGCCGGCTCGTCGCGGCGCGGGAACTCGGTCTGGGCACGTGGCGACGTTTCTGATCTTTCTTTCGCGCTCGACGAGGTCCGCCGGTTCTACGCCGCGGCAGGACTTCGCCCGACGATCCAGATCACCCCGGTCTCGTTGCCGGCCGGCATCCACCAGGCGCTGGACGCGGCCGGGTTCGACGACACCGGTCCGACCGATGTCTGCACCGCTGATCTGGCGGACCTCGCCGGACGGCTGGCTGTCGCTGCGTCCGTCGATGCCGCCGCGAGTGCTACCGCTGGTGTCGGCGCTGACAGACCGCCGGGGGTGCCCGGGCCGGGAAACACAGGATCTGTCCGCGCCGGCGGTGCCGATACGATCATGTTCGATGGCATCGCCGACACCTGGCTGGACGTTGCCGGGCGGGTGCTGTCGACCTTCGCCGATCAGCGCACCGGTACCCTCAAGGTGTTGGCGAATCTCACGGTGGCGGCGAAATACGCCTTGTGCGTGGCCGACGGTGTGCCGGTCGCGGTCGGCCGCGGGGTCGTGGACGGAGACTGGCTCGGCGTCTACAGCATGGCAACCGTACCGGCCGCGCGCGGCCGGGGAGCGGCGCGCGCCGTCCTTGCCGGGCTTGTCACCTGGGCTGCCGACGCGGGTGCGTCGCGCGCCTACCTGCAGGTGGAACAGACCAGCGTCGCGGCCCGCCGACTGTATGGCGCGCTAGGGTTCCGACCCGTCTATCGGTACTCCTACCGACGGCATCATCCCGCCGACGGTCCGGATGTGACCGGACCCTGATCATCGAGGAGTCATGACGCCCAAGCAGGCCAGTCACAGTCTCTTGGAGCCGGTGGGGCGCACCCGCGTGATGGGCGTGATCAACGCGACCCCGGATTCGTTCTCCGACGGGGGTACCTACGCGACCGTCACTGAGGCGGTCCGAGTCGGACTGGCGATGGCCGCCGACGGCGCCGACATCATCGACGTCGGCGGTGAGTCGACCCGACCGGGCGCGGCCCGGGTCGATCCGGACGAGGAACTGCGCAGGGTGCTGCCGGTGGTGACCGAGCTGGCCGCGGCAGGGGTCGCCGTCAGCGTGGACACGACCCGCCGGACGGTTGCCGAGGCCGCGCTGGCAGCCGGCGCTGTGATCATAAATGACGTGTCGGGCGCGGCCGACCGCGACCTGTTGACGCTGGCCGCCGAACGGGGCGTTCCGTACGTGTTGATGCACGCCAGGGGTGCGAGCGCGGGCATGTCCACGCGGGCGGTCTACGGTGACGTCGTGTCCGAGGTCGTGGCCGAGCTGCGTGAGCGCCTCGACGTCGTACTCGCGGCCGGTGTCGCGCCGGACAGAGTGATCATCGATCCGGGGATCGGCTTCGCGAAGAAGGCCAGGCACAACTGGGCACTGCTCGCGCACATGGAAGCCTTCGCCGCGCTGGACCATCCCCTGTTGGTCGGTACGTCGCGTAAGTCGTTTCTCGGCAGCCTGCTCGCGGACTCCGACGGTCGCTCCCGGCCGGCAGCTGACCGCGACGACGCGACCCAGGCGACGACGGCGCTGCTGGCGGTCACCGGGGTGTGGGCGGTACGGGTGCATGCGGTGCGGGCGGCGGCGGACGCCGTCCGGGTCGTGCAGGTATGGCAGGGTGCTCGCGCCCCCGGGCAGCCGCGCGATGCGCGCACCCGGGCGGCCCGGATGCGGTCCGCAGCCGGAGGCTGTGACCCGGGCGGACCCCGACGTCCACCGGCGGGTGCGGCATGACCGGCGGGCCACCGGGAGCGGGATGGCCCGGGACCGACAGTCCGCTGGCCGCCGCACCGGACCGGATCGCCCTCACCGGCCTGCGGGTCCACGGCCACCATGGCGTTCTGCCGGCCGAACGCGCGTTGGGTCAGGAGTTCATCGTGGACGCCGTGCTGTGGGTGGACACCCGGCCGGCGGCTATGACCGATGACCTCACCGCCACCGTCGACTACGGGACGCTGGCCCGGACCCTGGCCGGGATCGTGGCTGGCGAACCGGTGGATCTGATCGAGACGCTCGCGCACCGGCTGGCTGGCGCATGCTTGGCCGACGATCGCGTTGCCCGGGCGCAGGTGACCGTGCACAAGCCCGCGGCGCCGATCCCACTGCCGTTCACCGACGTCGCGGTCACCGTGACCCGGGACCGTCCCGCGTGACCGGGCCGATACCGCAACCGGGGCTGCCGACCGCAGTTCTCGCGCTGGGCTCGAACCTGGGTGACCGCCTTGCGCTGCTTCGTGCCGCCGTCTGGAGGCTGCGCGCCGTGGCGGTGTCGGAGGTGTACGAGACCACGCCGGTCGGAGGACCCGACCAGGACAATTATCTCAACGCGGTCGTGTTGGTCCCCGCGGCACCGGCGCGGGCACTGCTGGCGGCGGCGCGGGCGGCCGAGGCGGCTGCAGCGCGGGTGCGGACAGTACGCTGGGGGCCGCGTTCCCTGGATGTCGATGTGATCGCCTGTGGCGAGTTGGTCAGTGATGATCCGGAGATCCTCATCCCACATCCGCGTGCCCATATCCGTGCGTTCGTCTGCGTCCCATGGCTGGACGTCGATCCGGACGCGGTGCTGCCCGGTCACGGTCGGGTAGTCGATCTGGTGGCCGGGCTTGATGCCTGCGGGGTTCACCGAACGCCGTGGAGCCTGCGCCAGTGAAGCCGACCCGGGCGCGTGACCTGGTGGCGGCGGCTGTGGTGGTCGGTGCGCTCACCTACACCTTCATGATCTTCAATTATCAGAACCTGCCGCGGTTCCCGCACACGGCACCGCTGTCGCTGGTGATCGTCGGATTGGTGGAGGTGCAGACTGCGTCGATCACCCGGCGTCGGTTGCAGGGGCGGCCGGGGACGAGGCCGATCCTGCCGCTGACGGTCGCCCGGCTCGCGGCCATTGCGAAGGCCAGCAGCCTCGCCGGGGCGGCGCTGGCGGGGGCGTGGGCGTCGGTATTCGGTTACGTGCTACCACGCTCGGACGAGTTCCGCACCGCCGGCCCGGATGCGATCACCGCCGGTCTGGGGATCGGAGCCGCTGCGGTGCTCGTCGTCGGCGGGCTGTTGCTTGAGCGTGTATGCCGAGTCCCCAGACCGTAGGCCGTGCCCGGCGGATCTTCAATCGCGGACCGGCGCCCGGGCGACCGACATCCACCGGGCACTCCCTGGAACGCTCGCGGCCGGCACCTCTTACTCTGGTGGTTGTCAACTGGACGTGGTGGTTGTCAACTGGACGCACGCAACGCGAGCGCAACGCCGTGATACACCGATGGGGACGTTTGGTTGGTGCGGACCGCGATGGGAGGTCAGTCGGTGGCGGACGGCGTGCGACGGTCTGATGTGGCGAATCCGCGTCGACCAGGGGCCGTGGACGGCACGCCGGAATCGTCGGCATACCCCGATGGAAGCGCGACCCCGGCACGTGCGGTTCCCGACCATCGGAACGGCTATCCCCCGGGTCCGCACCGTAACCAGGACCCGTACCAGGACCAGGACCAGGACCAGGACCAGGACCAGGACCAGGTCCGGTACCAGGGTCCGTACCAGGACGCTGGTCGATATCAGGACCCTGGTTCTCATCGGGACGCTGGTTCCCGTCCGCGGCCGGACAGGCCCCCGGCTCAGGATCCCCATCCACCGGCTGGTGGATATCCGGCGCCGGACCCGCGCGCACCTGGTCCTCATGCGGGTAACGGCGCTGCGCCACGGGCTGGGTACGCGCGCAACGATCGGGCGGCTGGCCACGGCAACGACACGGGCTACCGCGCTGAGGCGGCGCCCCGTGGCTACGGGCCGGCCACGCCTGGGTACCCACCGGCCACGCCTGGGTACCCACCGGCCACGCCTGGGTACCCGCCGGCCGGTCGATCGTCGCCCGACTTCTACGGCGAGGACACCCGATACGCACCGCAGGCCGCGCCGTCAGGGCCACCACCAGTCGATCCCGGTTCCCGTGGCGGCACGCCGGCCTACCGTTCCGGGCCGCCACGGTCACGGCCAGGCGGTCCGGGTCCGGGTCCGGGTCCGGGTCCGACTTCCGGTCCGCACCAGACCGCGGTATCCCACCCTCAGCAGGGGGACCGCCATCCCCAGAGCCGGCCCTATCCACCGGAGACCGGGGGCTACCAGTCCGGTCGCCCGGGTGCGGGACAGCCGCCGGCGGACTTCGGGCCGGGGTACCCGCAAGCCCGTGGCGGGAACATTCCGCGCAACGGGGCCGCGCCGATCGCGTCGCCCGATGTGGATACCACGAGAGCGGGCGGCCTTCCCCCCGCCCAGGAGTCTTATCCGGGCCGTGCCGGAGGACAGCCGTCCACTGGGTCCACGGGACCGATGCCACGCCATCCCGCGGATTCGACGCCACCCAGGGGATCGGTGCGGGAATCGGGGATGCGGGAATCGGGGTTGGACGACGGAGCCGGCGGGACAGGCGGTGTGCGGCGTCCCCGCGAGGCCACCGACCGGCCGAAGGGCGTCGCCCCGCCGCGTACCACCCGACCGCGCGCCGACATATCGGGCACCGACGTCCGACGTCCGGGCGCGGACCGAGCGGACCGAGCGGACCGAGCGGACCGAGCGGACCGAGCGGACCGAGCGGACCGAGCGGACCGGCCCGTCAGGACGGAGCGATCCGCGAGCCCGGTCACATCCGACCAGGCTGGCCGCGGTCGGTCCGAACGCGTGCGTGGCAAACGTCGTGATGATCATGGAGACTCGCCATCCTCGATCGAGGACACCGGTTCGCACCGGGCACAGCCCCGCAACGCCACCGCAGGCACACCACTGCTGCGGCGCATGCTGTATGCAGTGGTGATTCTCGCGGTGGCCTTTGCCGTCGGGGGCGGCGCCGGGTTCATCTGGCAGAAGATCAACCCCGGTAAGACCGCCACCGAGGCCCGGCCGGCCGCCGCCCCGAGCGGCACGGCCGCGGCGGTGCCGTCGGGGTCAGCAAGCCCCGCCGCTGGCCCGGGGGCCACAACGGCCCCCGCGACCGTACCGGCCGACTGGGTCACCGTCACGGACACGAAGCAACGGGCGAAGTTCTCCCATCCGCCGGGGTGGAACCAACGCCGAGACAACACCGGCGTCTTCTTCATCGAGGCCCCGGCGGGGACGACGACAGGATCCGGAACGACGACAGGGTCCGGAACGGCAACGGGCGGCCCCCGGATGGTCGGAGTCGCGCGCGTCGTCGGCACGGATCAGCGGGTAGCGCTCAAGGCCGTCCAGGACTCCGAGTTCGCCAGTCAGCCTGGGTTCACCCAGGACAGGTCCGGGCAGGCCACGGACACGACCGCCCCATCGGGCCAGGAGTTGGTCGGCTCCTACCTCCGCGAGGGGCAACGAGTCACCTACGTGATGCGGGCAGTGCCGGCCGGAGACGTGGTCTATGTCCTGATCGCCCGGTCGTCATCGGCACAGGCGGACACCGCGACGACCCTGGTGGAGACCTTGCGGGCGTCGTTCAGCCCGGCCTGACCGACGCCGGTCCACCTCGTCCTGACCGAGGCGTTTCACAACAGGCTCTCAGAGGTTGGGTCCGGCTCGATGCGACCGCATCGGCGCGAGCAGCCGCCAGAGTACCGCTGCGGTGTTGAACCGGGCCGGACCGCTGCTGGGCGGCCAGCCATGGGCGACACCGGGAAGCAGGAACTCCACGACACGCTTGTCGGACGAGCAGCTCGTTTCCTTTTTTGTCGCCGAGTAACGGCTGCCGGCCGGGGATGCGGAGGCGGCCGTGGGTGTGGGTGTGGGTGTGGCCGTGGCCGCGGGCGTCGCCGTGGGCGTCGCCGTGGGCGTCGCCTGCCTGGTTGCGGTGGCGCCGGCCGTCGGTCGGTCATTGGGGTCCCGAGTCGATACCCCCACACCGGTAGTGCCCGACTGGCCACCGGCCGCATCGTCGGTCGGCAACCCGTCGACGTCGGTCCTGACGCTGTCCCGCGGTTGCGGGGGCGACGGGCAGTCGGCCCTGGCCCGGAACGGACCCAGGCTGTCCTCGACCGATGTCAGCGGTGTTCCCAGCGCATCGGACCAGGCAGTGCCATCGTAGGGAACGCGTTCATCGAGCTGTCCGTGCACGGCAACCACACCGACCGGTGCTGCCGGTGTGCAGTCAGTGGTCTGCAGACTGGCCGCCACCACGGCGATGCCGGCGATCTCGGCCGCGTGCTCACATGCGTAGCGGTAGGCGAGCATCCCACCGTTGGAGAAGCCGACCAGAATCACCCGGTGCCGGTCGATGGGATAGTGCTGTTCAAGATCGGAGATGAGGGCCCGTAACCATCCGACGTCGTCGATATGATCGGCCGCGGCCTGTCCGCAGCAGGTGCCGGCGTCCCACGATGTGTCCAGACCATCGGGATAGGCCACGGCGACGCCGGCACTGGCGGCGAGGGCATCGATGCCCCACTCCGCCTGGGGCTCGTGGCCATCGTTCGCAAGGCTGTGCAGCGCGACGACGAGCGGAAAAGGCCGCGGGGATGTGGCCGGTGGCAGGGTGAGGCGCAGCTGCGGCGTTCGCCCTGACCGTTCGTAGGCGTCCGGTCCGATCGTCGAGGTGGCGGCGCCGGCCACGGGCCTCATCGGCGGCATGGGAGACCGGCTTAGGTTGGCGCACCCTGCCGTGTTCCAGGTCAGGACGAGGACGAACCCGGTGATGAGGCTGAGGATGGTACGGCGACGCGAGGACGGCACCACACGGATTTTGTCCCGTCCGCCAGACGTCCCTCTCATCGGTGTCGGCGTTGATCTCCTCGCGGACCACGAAGGCCACGAGTGACGCCTGTCTCGCCGTCCCGGCCGGTGTGTGGTGCGGGAGCCGCGGTGGATCCGGGCAGAGTCGGAAAGACTCCCGGCTCCGTTGCTGCGCCCTGGCTACCCAGGCCGCAGCCGGACGGTGCCGGCATTGTGGTCTGCGTTGTGGTCTGCGTTGGGGTTGCGGCCGGCGCTGCGATCGGCCCGCTGACCGGTCGCTTCGATTCGGATAGCAGGCCGGGCTCGTGCCAGTGTTCGTCTGTCCTGACCACACCGAGACGGGGGCGGTTGGTCGGGCCGGTCCTGTCCATCAGCTCGGTGACATCAGCAATATCGATCACATCGGCCATGTCGGCTATATCAGCTACATCGACATCAGCTACATCGACCAGGTCGGCCGCATCCGACGTGGTTGCCTCAGTAGGAAGGTCTGACCGCAGGCTGGTCGCGGCGGCGCGCCGATACCGCACAAACGCCTCCTGAGCGCGGTTCTCCAGGTCGTGGACCAGTTCGAGCTGCTCGCGGACACGGCGCTCACCGGCTGGTCCGGCGGCGAGGAGGTCCGACAGGCAGTGGTCGACCGCGCGACGGGCCTGCAGCCAGACGAGGAGCAACCGGGAGCGCTCCAGGTCTGATGGCATGTCCACCGAAATGTCTCCCCCGTTTCCGGCGCTGCGCGCAGGTGCCCTGCGGCCGCGGACGGCCTGGGAACCCAGGCCGTCCGGCAGGCCGCATCCAGCGCGCCGCAAAGCGGAGCGACGGGACCGGCGCCGCCGTTGGTCGCGACACTCCGTCGTACCCAGAGTGCCTCACCTGCATCCCTCGCGTGCGTCAGTTCGCGCAAGGAGCATGGGTGCGTCGTGGGGATCTCGGATGGTTTGGGTGGTCCTTGGGTGCGATGGCGCAGTGTTCGTGATTGCCGAGTGTGAGCATCGTTCCAGGTGTGACCGCCGTGTCATGTCGTTACGAGGTCATGCCGTCACGAGGTCATGCCGTCACGAGGTCATGCCGTCACGACGGTTGCCTCGGCTCGGGGTCGAGACCTGATCCGTCGGTTGCCGTGGACGTATCCCGTTCGTGCACGGGGATCGGATCCGCAGGGTCCGCCGTCTGGCCGCCGTTGCCGTGACCCGCCGTCACCAGGTCACCGACCGGGGCGCCGACGAGGTCGCTCACCGGGACGACCACCGGCTCCTCGGCGGCAGCACGAGCCCGGTTGTCCCGCCAGGTGGCCCTGGCGGTCGTCAGTTCCGGGCCACCACGGCGCAGAAGCTCCTCCCAGCGGCGTTGCATCGGACGGATCAGGCCACCACCCACTCCGACGACCGTTACCCCGGTGACGGTCGTGAGCAGGGCATAGAGCAACGGGGTTGTCACTGCGGTGGCAAGTCCGAGTTCGTCCAGGGCGGCCTTGCCAAATCCGATCATTATGAGCACGGTTGTGGTGGTCGCCGCGGTGTTCGCGTAGGGAAGACCCGTCAGCGCCTCGCCGACGAAGGTGCGGGCAGCCGATGCAAGGGTGACGCCGAGTACGAGTACCGAACAGGCGAGAATCGCGTGCGCAAGCAGGATGACGAGGTCGTGGACGAGGTCGCTGACGGGGTTGCTGCCGAACAGGCCGAGGGCTAGCTGGAAGAGCGCAAGGAGTGCGACGGCGAATACTAGCCGTAGCAGGCCGATGCGCAGCTCGTGAGCGGGCCGGCGGAGCGCGCGGGTGAGCCCACCCCGATCGAGCAGGTTGTCGGCGCCAGCGCGATCAAGGAGACGGTTGATGATCCTGATGGCGGCGCGGACGGCTAGGCCGCCAGCGCACATGATGAATGCGAACGCTCCGATTTTCGGCACGATATGGACAAAATATAACCATACATCTGATAAGCCTTCATTCCACCCGGCGGCCTGCGGTGCCAATAGTCCCCACTCCCATCGCGACGGTCGCGCCCCAGGTCGGTTGCGCATCGGTCGGTCCTGCTGTGGTCGCTCGTGTGCTGGTCGCTCGTGCGCTGGCAGTTTGTGCGTGTGGGGCGTCGCCACCTAACGATCACCGCCTACCGATCGTCATCGATTGCCCACCGCATGCATGGAAACAGCACACATCATCGGCAACGATCACACCATGTTGCCACACGGGGGCGGAAAGTAGCGTTCGTGTAGTCCGTCCGTGGATGCACGCGGCGTGGGTGTCACATGATCGTTTGAAGACCGCCGGCTGACGCGGACCTATAGGAAGTCACGAACCGACTACTGGCTGGCAACCTTCCGGACGATCTGCCGTGCGACCCGGTTCACCACGGCCTGGTCGGGGTCGTCGAACACACGGCCGACGACGAACGAGCTCTGGACCTGGCCGTGGAACACGAACATCAGATCGAAGGTCATCGGTATCGGCGGCCCATCCAGAGTCATGGTCGCTTTCACCCTGGTCAGTGCGCTGACGCCGGGCGGCGCCTTGCGGACTGATGCCGACCCGACCGTGAACGTGCTGCTGGTGGGCAGGCCTGCGGCCTGGCCGTACTCGCGTTGGAGCAGCTGGCCGACGCAGGACGGGAAGGACGGCTCGGCGGCGACTCGAACGGCATTCGCAATCACCTCGACTGGATAGACCGCCGCGACCGAGCCCATGAAGACCTGGCTGTCACTCGTGGTGAAGTATGGTCCCTTGGCCGAGTCCAGCGGCTCCACCTTCGACCCAGCTGTGGATTCACCCATGCACGAGGCGAAACTGGTCATCGCGGCGACCGACAGCGCGCCACGGTTGTCCAGCGACGTACTGGCGCCGAAGCCGGTCGTCTCCGGCCCCTCGGTCAGCACGTAGTCGTCGGCGTGCAGCGACGTACGGGCGGCTGCCTGCTGCGTCGGGGGCACCGGCTCGGTTCCCACCGCCGCCGGACCGGGGCCTTTTCCGCCTCCGCAGGAGCTGGTTACGAGCCCCAGCAGGACGCAGACCAAACCGAGGCCGAGTGCTTGGACCCGATCACGCCGCGTCGCCAGCAACATCCCTATCACTTGTGTACCCCCTGGATGCCGCGGTGGGTTCGGTTCGGCCGTTGTCATGGTCTCCGACAGCGTAAAGAACCATGATCACGTCACCGGTTACGTCACGTGCCTCCGAACGATGTGAATCCGGTGTCGCTAGAACAGCACTGGATTCACATCGTTCACGGCAGCGGTGCCAGAAGTAGGGGGTCAGCAGGGGGTCAGGCCGCGATTTCCACCGGGGTACCCAGCGGGAGTATTTTCGCGAGCCTGGTGATGACATCGTTGCGAACCCGGATGCAGCCGTGGCTGACATCCTGCCCGACCAGGTTGGGCTGGTTTGTTCCGTGGATGCCGATCACCGGGTCCTCCCCGTCGAAGGAGTCGAGGGTGGTGGAGAACCCGCTGAGCCCGAAGGCGTACGGACCGTAGGCGCCGGCCGGGTTGCGTGGCTGGAGCAACTCGGTCACGTAGAAGTGGCCACCGGGCGTCGGGGTGTCGGTTGTGCCCACGGCGATGGGCTCGTCCACGACGATCGTGGTCTTGTCGTAGACCCGCAGGCGGTGATCCTTGCGGGCTACCACGATGTGGTAGCCCGTCAGGCTGGCCTTCACCTGGGACGCCTTCACCCAACCGGTGCTGCCGTTGGGCTCCACCGGCAGCAGGACGTGCCACCAGTTCGGGAGTTTGGCCACCACCAGGAACACCCGCGGAGCGCCTGCCGGGTTCGGGCTGTGTAGTTGGGAGGACGCGGTTTTCGCCGTGGGGCTCTTGTAGATGTCCACCACGGCGCCGGCCGCAGTCACGATCGTGTTCATCCCGTCGGCGTTGACGGCGGTCACGGCCGCGAGCTGGCTACGCACCGGATCCGGAATGGCGGTCGCGGATGCCTGGGGCTGGGCTTTTGAACCCCCACCACCGCAGCCCGTGAAAGCAACCATGCCACCGACGACGAGCAGCGCGATCTTCATGCGCCGGCGGGTCGGTCGGCGGTCAGCCGGGAGACGGTCGGTGGAAATCGATATGGCGGACGCCGCCGGCCCGGATACGGGGCGACGGCGTCCGATCAGAGCTGAGGAGATCATCCCGTGAAGTGAACCTTGTCGGTGACGATAGCCGTTGCCGGGGCCGCGACCGGCGCGATCGTCGTCGACACCGGCACGGTCCCGCCACTACCCGCGCCGCTTGTCTTGGTCGCGGTGGGGGATGCCGTGGTGGTGGTCGGGCAGTCCGCGATGGCGAAGGCCGGGATCGCGAGCACGACCTCTTCGTTCTTCAGGTCGAATGCGCCCGCGATCACGACGTCAGCCGACGTGTCCAGGGAGACGGTCTTGCCGGCCCCGATCTCACCGAAGTTGTAGTTGACGTCGGTGTCGATCCACGCAAAGCCGTAAGCCTTGGAGGAGGTGTTCTTGAGCGTCCAGACGGGCCCCTTCGGGCCGCAGGTGAAGCTGAGCGCCAGCGGCTGGGGAACCAGGTCGTCCAGCGACACATCGTCCGGCAGCCAGGGCGCGAGATCGATAAGTTGCTTGTCCAGGCCGGACAGCGGTATTCCCGGCAGCGACGGCAGGCCCGACGGAAGGGATCCGCCCCCGGGCCGCTTGGTCACCGGCGGCTGGGACGGCAGCACGTCTTTGCCCTGCGGCGGTACCGGGGGCGTCGCGTTTTCGGCTGGCCCGGCCGGCGCCGTCGCGACCGGCGTACCACTGGCAACCGCAGCCGGCGCAGCTGATGCCAGCGCGGCAGTAGTTGCGGTGGCTGTGGGCAAGGTGTTCGCTGCGTCGGCGTCGTTTGTCGCCCAGGCCGCAGGCGCGGCCAGCCCGACGGTTATCGAGCCGATTACGCAGGCCAGAGCCAGTCGCGTCCTGCCCAAACGCATTGTGTGTGTCCCCTCAGACGTCAGATGGGCTGGATACAGGGCCTGTGGCCACCGTCACAGCCGCGTTTCCGGGGAACCATACCAACGCCCATTTCGGAGTTCGCGGGCGGGGTGGCATGCAATGAACCAGGACCCGTCGACGTGTGAGTACGTTTTGGTCTCGTAGCTTGTCAGCCTGGCTCGGTCGGTTAAATCATATGATCGTTGGTAGCTGAAAAAGTCACCGGTCAGGGCTTAGAGCGACCGGCAATAGGGACGCGGCGTCGCGGGGCTGGGGCACGCACCTCGCATCGTTGTCGTCGGTCGACACCCAACACCTCCGGTGCCTCCCTCCGCCGTCTCGCGATCTACGCACCCCAGCCCCATTTCTTGATCCAAGACCCTATTGCCGGGCGCTCTTATTCGTCCACCGCCGGCTTTTCGGTGATCGTCACTCGGCGTTGGTCACTCAGCGTTGGTAAGTGCGGACGCTCACTCGGGTCCGCCATCACCTCGCGGCTCTCGGCTGCGGCGACGGCGGCCCGCGAGTCATATCGGACGAACGACGGCACAGCCGCCGCGAGCAACGCGGCGCCGGCAACGCATGCCAACCCGCCGCTGACCACCGAGAACATCGGCGAGACCAGAACTGCCGCCGTTCCCGCCTCAAGATCCCCCAGGCGCGGGCCGCCCGCGACGACCACGATGAACACGCCCTGAAGGCGTCCGCGCATCGCGTCCGGTGTGGCGACGTTGAGCATCGAGTTCCGGAATACCGCACTGACCATGTCGGCGGCGCCGGCGGTGGCGAGTAGCAGCGCACCGGCGGCGAGGTTGTGGACGAGCCCGAATCCGGCGATCGCCGCACCCCAAATGATCACTGCGACGACCACAGCCAGCCCGTGGCGCCGGATGCGGCCGAACCAGCCGCCGACCACCGCCCCGGCCAGCGCGCCCGCGGCGACCGCGGCGTAGAGCAGCCCGGCGGTCTGCGTCCCGCCGTCGAACTGTGTTCTGGCGAGCTCGGGGAACAGCGCCCGCGGCATTCCGAACACCATCGCGACAATATCTATGGCGAATGTCATGAGCACTACCGGTTGGCCGCGTAGGAAGCGTAGTCCGTCGACGACGCTCGCGACGTCGGCCCGGGTGCCGCCGCCCGTCGGCGGCATCGACGGCAGCCGCGCAAGCGCGTAGAGCGCGGCACCGAAGGTCACGACGTCCATCCCGTAGGCAAGGGTGTAGCCCGACGCCGCGACCGCCACCCCGGCTAGCAGCGGACCGGCGGTCAGGGCGGTGTTCCAGCCGATCTGCTGCAGCGCCGTGGCTGCCGGAAGCTCCCGCAGTGGCACGAGGTTCGGCATCATCGACCGCCGGGCCGGTTGGTCGACGGATATCAGCGCGGACTGGGCGGCCACGAGGGCGAACAGCGGCCAGACCGTATGCAGGTCGACGAGCGCGAGAACGAACAGCCCGACCGACACCGCGGCCAGCCCGCAGGAAGTGACCAGCGCAAGCCGCCGTCGGTCGACGGCGTCCGAGATCGCTCCGCCGAACATCCCGAAGACGACCAGCGGGACCAGCGCGACCAGGCCGGTCAGTCCGACCACGAATGAGGACCTGGTGATGTCGTAGACCTGTAGCGGTACCGCGGTGGTAGTGATCATTGAGCCGACCGCGGAGACGGTCTCGCCTGCCCACATCCGCCGGTAGGCCGGGTAGGCCCGCAGCGGTCCGATGTCGGTCAGCACGGTGCCGGCGATCCGCCGGCCGAGCCCCGGTGCCCGGCCTCGGGACGTCACGTGTTCGGACACCCCCGCCGGGTGCCCGGCGGTCGGCCCGGCGGGCCCGCCGGTGCCGACCACGGTGTCGGGCTTCTTCACGGTGCCAGGCGTTCGATCACCCAGTGCTCATCGCGAGCAGAGCGACACGCCTCGCCCGCGTCGGTCCGGCGGAAGCGGAGCCGGTCGTGGAGCCGGTCGTGGCGGCCCGCCCAGAACTCGACGCTGTCCGGGACGAGCCGTAGCCCGCCCCAGAACGGGGGTACCGGGATCGGCTCGGGTTCGGGCCAGCGGGCGGCGAGCTCCGCCCGACGTCGTTCAAGCACATCCCGGGAATTGATCGTTTCGGACTGGTGGCTCACCCACGCCGCGAGCCGGGACCCGCGCGGGCGGGTGCGGAAATAGGCCGCCGTCTCCTCGGTCGACACCCGTTCGAGCGTGCCGGCGACGACGATCTGGCGTCCCAGCGCATGCCAGGGAAAGACCAGCGAGCCGTAGGGGTTCGTCGCCGCGTCGCGGCCCTTGCGGGATGTGTAGTTGGTGAACAGCGTGAAACCGCGTTCGTCGAACGCTTTGAGCAGGACGATGCGGGCACTGGGCCGGCCGCGTGCGTCCGCCGTGGCGAACACCATCGCGTTCGGTTCGGCCAGCGCCGATCCCGGTGCGGCGCCCGCGGCGGACGCCTCGGTGAACCAGCGCGCGAACTGACTCAGCCAGGTAGGGGCGAGATCGGACTCGGACAACCCGCCGGTGGCGTAATCGCGCCGCTGGGTCGCCGGGTCCGGGACGGTCTGTGGCTGAGCGCGGTTCGGGTGCTGCGACACCTGACCGATCCTGGCACCTGATCGATCCTGGCACTCGGCCAAGCCGGGAACCCGGGAACCCGGGAACCTGGGAAGCGGCATCCGACCGCGGAACCGCAGCAGACAGTTGTGAGCTGTGACACACCGAGCGGATGGCGCCAGGTGGCGTGGCGCCGGGAACGTCCGTCCGGTGGGTAGGGTTCACCGGTGCCGGCGGCTACCGGCCCGGTGCCGGTCCGGTGCCGGGTCTGCGGTTGGCCTGGGGTTGTCCTGCGCGAATGTGGCACTACCCCCGACAACAGGGCAGGATGCAGACAGGCAATTGGGTATGACGATGTATCAGTTACGGCTGGCGTTCGGTGCTCGGGAGTGGCCCGGCGTACCGCCAACGGCACCGGCCGGGGACAGGAAGCGGAGCCCGGACTTCGATGGCCGACAGGACAAGCGACTTCAAGCCCGGCCTGGAAGGCGTGATCGCCTTCGAGACCGAGATCGCGGAGCCGGACAGGGAAGGTAACGCGCTGCGGTATCGCGGCGTCGACATCGAGGACCTCGTCGGCAAGGTCGACTACGGCCACGTGTGGGGGTTGCTCGTCGACTCCTCGTTCGAGCCCGGCCTGCCGCCGGCGGAGCCCTTCCCGTTGCCGGTGCACTCGGGCGACATCCGAGTGGATGTGCAGAGCGCGCTTGCCACGCTCACCCCCTACTGGGGTTTCGGCCAGCTCATCGATATCTCCGATGCCGAAGCCCGGGACAACCTGGCGCGGGCGTCGGTGGTGGCGTTGTCCTTCGTCGCGCAGGCGGCACGCGGTCTCGGTCTGCCCGCCGTCTCGCAGAAGGAAGTCGACAAGGCCCGCACGATTACTGAGCGTTTCATGATCCGCTGGCGGGGAGAGCCGGATCCCAAGCATGTCCAGGCAGTGGATGCCTACTGGGTATCAGCAGCCGAGCACGGCATGAACGCGTCCACGTTCACCGCCCGGGTGGTGGCCTCCACCGGCGCGGACGCGGCGGCCGCACTGTCCTCGGCGGTCGGGGCGCTGTCCGGTCCGCTGCATGGCGGGGCGCCGTCCCGGGTGCTCGCGATGCTGGACGATGTCGAGCGCACCGGCGACCCGGTCGGTTACGTACGTCGCGCGCTTGACCGCAAGGAGCGGCTGATGGGTTTCGGTCACCGGGTATACCGCGCGGAGGATCCACGCGCCCGGGTGCTACGGCGGACGGCCCGCGACCTTGGTTCACACCGTTACGAGGTGGCCGAGGCGCTGGAAGCCGCGGCCATCGAGGAGCTCACGAACCGGTACCCGGACCGCCCGCTGCGGACGAACGTCGAGTTCTGGTCCGCCGTCGTGCTGGACTACGCGCAGGTACCGCCGCACATGTTCACGTCCATGTTCACCTGTGCCCGTACCGCCGGTTGGAGCGCCCACATCCTGGAGCAGAAGCGCACCGGACGCCTCATCCGCCCGTCCGCGCGCTACATCGGTCCGGCGCCGCGACCGCTGGGTGACGTCCATGCCTGACGGCATCGTCATCCCCGGGCATCTGCGTCCCGTTGACGGGCGTTTCGGTTGTGGCCCGTCCAAGGTCCGCCCCGAGGCGGTCGCACAGCTCGCCGCGACCGGAACGTCCCTACTCGGGACCTCGCACCGGCAGCAGCCCGTGCGCAACCTGGTCGGACGCGTCCGCGCGGGTCTCGCCGACCTGTTCTCGCTGCCCGACGGCTACGAGGTGGTGCTCGGCGTCGGCGGCTCCACTGCCTTCTGGGATGCGGCCGCGTTCAACCTGGTGCGGGAACGCTCGCAGCATCTGGTGTTCGGGGAGTTCGGCGGAAAGTTCGCCGACACCGCTAAGGGCGCGCCGTTCCTGGCCGAGCCGTCGATCATCACCTCGGTGCCCGGCAGCCATCCCGACTGGGCACCCGAGCCGGGCATCGACGTGTACGCCACCCCGCACAACGAGACGTCCACGGGCGCGGCGAAGCCGGTCCGCCGGCCGGTCGGGGCGGACGCGGGTGCGCTGCACCTGGTCGACGCGACCTCCGGCGCGGGCGGGCTACCCGTCGACATCCGCGAGGTCGACGCCTACTACTTCGCACCACAGAAGAGCTTCGCCTCTGACGGCGGCTTGTGGGTGGCGCTGCTCTCACCGGCCGCGATCGAGCGGTTGGCCGAGATCGCCGCGTCCGATCGGTGGATCCCGCCGTTCCTGGACCTCACGACCGCCCGGGACAACAGCTCCAAGGACCAGACCTACAACACCCCGGCGGTGGCCACCCTGTTCCTGTTCGCCGACCAGGTCGAGTGGATGCTCGCCCGCGGCGGCCTGGACTGGTGTGTGCGGCGGACGGCGGAGTCGTCGTCCATTCTCTACACCTGGGCGGACAAGGTGCCCTACGCGACACCGTTCGTCACCGATCCGGCACAGCGTTCACAGGTCGTGGTCACCATCGACTTCGACGGCGTGGATGCGGCGGTCGTCGCGAGCACGCTGCGCGCGAACGGCATCGTGGACGTCGAGCCGTATCGCAAGCTCGGCCGCAATCAGCTGCGGGTCGCTTGCTTCCCGGCAGTTGAGCCGGCCGATATCCAGGCGCTGACCGGCGCCGTCGACTACGTGGTCGAACGGCTGTAACCGGTTCGATCCGTAACGGGCTCTTAATCGCACGAACCTCGAAAAATCACCGCCGTGGCTCATGTCTGGTAGATCTTCAAGTAGCGGATCTACCAGACATCCGGCGGGTTGAGCGGGCTGGACGGGCTGGTCACCTTCGGGCAGGGCAGGGCAGGGCAGGGCTATCGGCGCGGACGCGTCGGAGCGGCCTGGGCCGCGAGGGCTGCGATCGCGTCGGATTCGCCGCCGATGTCGGGGGAGCGATTTTCGATCAACGTGTACGGACGCTCGTCGTAGCCGACGTAGAGCTGGCGTGGCCGGGCGATCTTCTGCTCGGGGTCGAGTAGACCTTCCTCCCACTGGGCGAGCCAGCCGGGCATCCGTCCGATCGCGAACAGCACCGGGAACATCTCGACCGGGAAGCCCATGGCCTGGTAGATGATGCCGGTGTAGAAGTCGACGTTGGGGTACAGCTTGCGCTTGATGAAGTACTCGTCCTCGAGCGCGATCCGTTCCAGTTCCATGGCCAGGTCGAGTAGCGGGTTCGTTCCGGTGACCTTGAACACCTCGTCGGCCACCTGCCGGATCATCCGGGCGCGTGGATCGTAGTTCTTGTATATCCGGTGCCCGAAGCCCATCAGCTTCTTCTTGCCGTCCTTCACCTTCGCGATGAAGGCGGGAATGTTCTCCACCGAACCGATGTCGGTGAGCATCCGCAGTACCTGCTCGTTGGCGCCACCGTGCAACGGGCCGTACAGTGCGGAGATCGCGGCCGCGGTCGCGGAGAAGGGGTCGGCCTGGGAGCTGCCGACCGCGCGCATCGCGTTCGCCGAACAGTTCTGCTCGTGGTCGGCGTGCAGGATGAACAGAACGTCGAGCGCGTGTTCGAGGTTCGCGTCCGGCTCGTATTTGAGCTCGGTGGCCTTCCACATCATGTTCAGGAAGTTGCCCGCGTACGACAGGTCGTTGTCCGGGTAGACGTAGGGCAGCCCGATCGAGTGCCGGTAGGAGAACGCGGCCAAGGTCGTGATTTTCGCGATCAGGCGCACGATCTGCAGGCGTCGCAGGCCCGGATCCGTTATTTCCTTCGCGTCCGGGTAGAACGTCGACAGGGCGCCGACGGTCGACAACAGCATGCCCATCGGGTGCGCGTCGTGGTGGAAGCCGTCGATGAACTTCTTGATCGACTCGTGGACGAGGGTGTGGTGGGTGATTTCGTCCTCCCACACCGCCAGCTCCGTGCCTGTCGGCAGCTCACCGGCGAGCAGCAGGTAGGCGACCTCGAGGAAGCTGCTCCGCTCCGCCAGCTCCGTGATCGGAAATCCACGGTAGCGCAGGATGCCGGCATCTCCGTCGATGAAGGTGATGGCACTGCGACAGCTCGCCGTGTTGGTGAAAGCGGGATCGTAGGTCATCAGACCGAAGTCGCCTTCGTCAACCTTTATCGACCGCAGGGCGGTGGCACGGATCGCGCCATCGGCGATCGGGATCTCATAGGTCTGACCGGTGCGGTTATCGGTGACGGTCAGGGTACTGACCTGCTCGGACACGCCGGGCTCCTCTCGCTGTAGCGATCACATCGGTGTGCGTGCGCCTTGGCTGTGGCGTCCGGGTCCGGACTGCTTGGGCCGGTTCGGCGGTAGGCAACGGTTGCCCCCAAGTCTCGCGGTTCGCGCCATCACACGCCCGCGATCGGTACCGTCCGCCCGGCGTGTCCTGCGACACCCGTTACATACCGTTCGGTGTCAATGCTCCGCGTCCATGACATGGCACGTTTAGTGAGGGATTTTAGTGGTTCGGGTGACGGGAGACATGCGGGCATACCGCCTGCGAATGAAGGGAGGGTTTTCCGTGAACAACGCCTGCCGTCGCCGTCGCCGTACCGGCTGCCCGGGTGGCAAGTCCGGGGTTGTACGGCCGGGGTTGTACGGCTGGCGTTGTACGGCTGGCGTTGTACGGCTGGCGTTGTACGCGTGGCCTTGTGCGGTCGGGACGGCGACGGCGGGCGCACCTGGGCACATCAACGACCGATAATTGTTGAATACATGTGAATATCGAGGAAAAATTGTTCTACTGGCCGGTGTGCACGATTTTCAGATACCGCGGAGGTCACCGTCGTCAACATCAGGAAGGGGACCCGGGCGACCGGACAGCGGCCAGCTGGCCGCTGTCTCATAGCGCCGGCCGGGATCCGGACCGTTCTGCAGCAGGATCAACATCTCGGCCGTCCAGGGTCGACAGGAGACGTTGGCAAGTGCCGCCACCATCGGTCGCAGATCCGGCCCTGGCGCATCCGGGGGCTCAGCGGATCGTGATGCGCCATGCCTGCGTCCCGGATGCGATCGTGCGACGGTCGCGAGGGTCAGATGACCACGCCAGGCCCGCGTGTCGTCGAGGCCGACGGCGCCGGCCAGCTTGGCTTCCCGCGCCACAGCCGCGGCCAGCGGTGCCAGTGGTGCCCCGTCGACATCGGCGAACAGGACCCGTGATCCGAAACGCCCGCCACCGGCAATCGTCACCGATGGCGGCGGGTGGCTGCGGGCAACGCAGGCGAGCCGTCCGGTGAGATCAGGAAGCACGGCGGCCGGGACCTCGCCGAGGAAGGCGAGCGTGATGTGCCAGCTTTCGGGCGGAGCCCAACGCACCTCCGCCGCCAGCTGTCGATGTTCGGTCCGCAGCCGTCTGACGGCAGCGAGGAGCGGATCGACGACACCAGCCGGTGGAATCAGAGCCACGAACAGTCGAGCCACACCTAGTGTCTATCCGATGGATCTTCGATCGTATCGATCAATATCCACCAGGTCAGCCCTTGTCATGCTTACCACGAAGAGTAAAATGATAAAAATCATTTTACTAAAACTCTTTTACTTCTCCGCGTGGAGAGTTTGAGACGGAGTAGTTACGAATTACGCTCCAGGCCGCCGCGGTGGCGGGCACTATCGGGGGGTGACAACGGTTCCCGAGCTGGTGGCCTCACGCGACCCGGCAGGCGCGCGCGAATGGCGTGAGCGCCGCCGCGACGCCCGGCGGCACCAGCCCGATCTTCCCGGTGCGATGGTTCTGGTGACCGATGGCAGCGACCGCACGACCGCGTCGGTCCTGCGCGACGCGGGTGTGGATGTCGTGGGCCTCCTTGCGCCCGAGCCGCTGGAATCGCTGGCCTGGGCCGCGGAGGCCGAGGCACCCAGGGCCTACGCCGATCTGGTCGCGATGCTGTCGGACGAGATCGAGTGTGTGTGCATCGAGATGATGCCGCCCGGGTCCGACGTGATCGCCCGACGAGCTGTTGAAGCGGGGCTGCACGTCCTGCTGTCGCGGCCGATGACCGCTGACCCCGAGGCGTTGCGGGCCGTTGCCGATCTCGCCGAGGAATCTGATCTCGCACACGTCGTCGCCATGAACGGGCGTGCCTGGCCGGCCGCCTGGCACGTGCAGGCGTCAGCATCCTCCCTCGGCCGCATCACCCAGGTGACCGTGTTCGCTGCCCCGGCCGGGTTGTCCGGTCGAGCCGAGATCATGGACCTGGTCGTGCGGTGGTGTGGAGACGTGATCGCCGTATGTGCCCACCCGCCCGCCATGCCCGCCGCGAGCCTCACCGATGACGCGCCTGTCACGCTGGCGCTGCTGTCGTCCAGCGGCGCCACGGTGCTGGTCAACGAACGACCAGACGGCCGGCTGGACGCCGCCACGATCACGATCTGCGGCACAGCAGGGCGGATGGTCGTGCAGGGCCGTCGTGTTCTACGCCAGGACGCGGACGGCACCCGGGATCTGCTGATGCGCGATGTGCCGGGCGCGCGTCCCGGTCTGGTCGAGGCGACCTATGACGTCGTGCGGGTCACGGAGCTCAACGACTCCGGTCTGGTGCGTGGCGCGACCTTCCACGATCTTCTGACGATCGCCCGGCTGCTCGCTGCCGCCGACGCCTCCCATGCCGGCGGCGGCTGGGTGGAGCTGTAGGCCGGCCCGGCCCCAGCCGTGCAGGGGTCCCATGCTGCGCGGCCATCACGAACCGGCCAGGGTGTCAAGGATGGGTGCGGCCCGCTCGAGGGCGGCCAGTTCGTCCGGGCTCAGCGACGCGAGCCGCTCGGCAAGCCACTCGTCGTGGCGCCGATGGTCGGCTTCAAGCAGGTTGAGGCCGGCCGCGGTGATCCCGGCGATGACCTGGCGGCCGTCGGTCGGATGCGCGCTTCGAGCGACCAGGCCGGCATCGGCGAGATGGGCGACCACCCGGGTCATCGACGGCGGCTGCACCCGTTCGTGCGCTGCAAGCTCACCAAGGGTCATCGAGCCATGTCGCTTCAGCGTCGCAAGAGCGGCGATCTGCGTGGGGGTCAGTGTGTTCGAGCGCTCCTGACGCAACCGACGCGACAGACGCATCACGGACAGGCGGAGGACCGACGCGAGTTGAGCTTCGGTGGCACTGTCCATCAGGTCAAGGTACCTTGTTAGCTCCGCTAAGTGGTAGGTGCTGGAAGTCGGGCTTCCGGCCCGGATCGGCGAAGCCGATCCGGGCGGTCCGGCGGGGGCTGACGGAGCCGGGGTACCCGTGCGGCGCGAAGCGGCGTGCGGGGAGCAGCGTGCGGGGAGCGATGAAGCGAGGTGCCGGCAGGTTCAATCAGCGCCGCTCGGGCGCGAACAGGCCGGTGGACTCCCGGTTATCACACCCCGATCCGGTACGTTGAACAGATGCAGGTGACGAGAGGTGAATAGCCACCCGGCTTCTTCCTTGCGAAACCGGTCGACGTACGTTCCGCTACGGCGTATCTCGCAGTTGCCGTCGGGATGAACGAAGCAGACCAACAGGAATGAGAACACGTGTGCCGCGGAGTGCGTCAACTCTCGAATTGAGATGTTCGTCGACATGTGCCGTGGCGACGAACCCGATGTATCGGCGGTGATATTCCATCGCTCCGCCATGGCCCCGACGATCGCGTCCCGGCCGGTCACCGGGACGGGGAACAATCCCGGATCGGGTGTGATGTCGTACGTCGCGTCCGCGGTGAACAGCGAGGTGAACGACTCGAAGTCACCGGAGTCGTAATAGAGGCCGTAATCCGCGATGACGGTCTTGATGGAATCCCGGTCGACCAGTTGTCTCAGGGCTGCATCGTGGTCGCTCATGACAGCGGCCCAAGAATGCTGACGGCGGTCTCGGACAGTGCCTTCACGCGCGTTCTCCGGAATCGACGGCGAAATTCGTGGACGCGCCGCGCATGCCGACAAGGGTCATCCCGCCGTCGACGGCGATGACCTCCCCGGTCAGGTAGCTTGCCGCGCGCGAGGCTACGAAAGTGACGACTGATGCCATTTCCTCGGGCTGTCCGATCCGCCGCATCGGCAGGCTGGCCAGTATCTTTTCCAGGTCGGCTCCGCCGAAACGGTCGACCCGTGGTCCGGCCGTCATGCCGGGACTGATTCCGACGACCCGCACCCCCCACGGTGCCAGTTCGCCGGCGAGGGTCCGGGTGAGCTGTTTCAGCGCCGCGTTCGTGGCACTGCCCACGGGGTTGTTCAGGACCACGACATCGGATGCGACACCGATCAGGTTGACGATGACGCCATCCCGTCGTGCGACCATCCGTTGCGCAACTTCTGTGGACAGTTTCGACACCCCGGCGAGTTTCAGCGCGACGGTGTCACTCCACGATGACCGCTCGGTCTCCCAGACCGGTCCGTACGGGGATTCTCCCGCGACGGTGGAAACGAGTACCTCGACCCCGCCGGCGAGGATCTCCTCTGCAGCCTGGACCCCCTTCTCGATGGAACGGTCATCGGTGAGATCCAACTCGACCACGCCCCGTAGGGCCGAGGCGTTCGGCCCCAGTGCGCGTTCGACCCGGTCCCGCGACCGCCCGCCCGCGATAACCGCGGCTCCTTCGGCCAGTAGCGATACGACGATCGCCCGGCCGATTGATCCAGAGGCGCCCACCACGAGCGCCCCGCGATCCTGTAATCCGATGTCCATCACATGTCCCGTCATCGCGCGGCTTCGCCGAAGGAAGCCGGACAATCGTGCGGTCAGCCTTCGCCGGGTCGTACCGGAACGGTCCAGCCGCCGTCGACGACCAGGTCGGCTCCGGTGATGAAACCTGCCCCGTCGCCGGCAAGGAAGAGAACGGCCTGCGCGATGTCCTCGACGGACCCCAACCTTTTGACGAGCAGATTGGGCAGCCATCGTGCCTCGACCTCGCTTGTGGTGGCGTCCCCGCCATGCACCATCGCAGTGTCGATCACACCGGGCAGGATGGCGTTCACCCGGATGTTCTGATCCGCGAGATCGACCGCGGCTGCTTTCGTCAGGCCTCGAAGGCCCCATTTGCTGGAAGTGTAGGCATGCGTTCGGCCACCGGCACGTATTCCGTTGATCGACGAGATGTTCACGATCGCGCCGCCGCCGGACCGCCCCATGAGCCCGCAGACCGACTTGATACCGAGGAAGGCCCCGGTGAGATTTGTTCCAACGACACGTTGAAATTCCTCGAGTGAGGTGTCGGCTATCCGGTTGAACGAGACGATGCCCGCGTTGTTCACCAGGACGTCGAGCCGGCCGAATCGCCGTTCGCACTCGGCCATCACGCCGATCCATGCAGACTCGTCGGTGACATCCAGATGGTGATAGCTGGCCTGGCCGCCGATCTCGGCGGCCAGGCGCTGTCCCTCGTCGTCGAGGATGTCGCCGATCATCACCGCAGCGCCGGCCGCCGCGAACGCACGTGCTTCAGCCGCTCCCTGGCCACGGGCTCCACCGGTGACGATGGCTACTTTGCCCTCGAATTGGCTGATAGTCGTGTTTCCTTTCAGCTCGCGTTCGCCGTGGCGCCGTTTGCCACGAGTGCCGCGGGTACCGGCTCGATCGCGGTGCGGTTCGCGGCTTCACCGCGCTCACGCCGGGCGACCTCCTCGTGGACGAGCGGGATGAGGTGGCGGCCGTAGTCAATGGAGTCGTTGTACGGGTCGTAGCCACGGATCAACAGGGTCGTCACGCCGATGTCGACGTAGTCGAGCAGCGCCTGCGCGACGGTGTCGGGCGTTCCGACCAGAGCGGTCGAGTTGCCAGCGGCGCCGGTGACAGCGGCGAGCGGCGTCCACAGTGCCCGGTCGTGCAGTTCGCCGGCGGCAGCCGCGGCGAGCAACCGCTGTGACCCGACGTTCTGCGGCGCCACATCGGGGCTGTAGCGCGCGCGGAACTGACGGAAGATGCTGTTGGGCGCGTCGATGCCGGCACGCGTGGTCGTCAGGATGTGGTGGGCCCGTTCCCAGGCCAGCTCCTCGGTCGGGCCGAGGATCGGCCGGAACGACACGCTTATCCCGGGCTGGGGGCGACCAGCGTTCGCCGCGGCCTGGTTGACCGCGGCGATCTGCTCGGCGGTCTCGGCCAACGGTTCGCCCCACAGCGCGAACACGTTCGCCTGCCTGCCACCGACCCGGTAGGCCGCAGGTGACGACCCGCCGAAGTAGATCGGGATGTGCGGCTGCTGGACTGGCCGCACGGTGGCCAGGTGGTCGTCCAACTTGTAGTACCGGCCGTCATGGCTGAACGGTTCGGTCGACGTCCAGGCCCTTCTGACGATGTCGAGGTACTCGTCGGTACGGTCGTAGCGTTCGTCCTTGGTCAGGTAGTCGCCGTCACGCCGTTGCTCAGCATCGTTGCCACCGGTGATGATGTGGACGGCGACCCTGCCCGTGGAAAAGTGGTCGAGGGTGGCGAAGTAGCGTGCCGCCACCGTTGGGAAGACCACGCCCGGCCGGTGCGCGATCAGATAACCCAGCCGTTCGGTGTTGGCGGCCGCGTAGGCAGCGACCTGGATGTTGTCAGGTGAACTGGAACCGTAGCCGATGAGCACCTTGTCGAAGCCAGCGTCCTCGTGCGCTCGCGCGGACCGGCGGACGTAGTCGCGGTCGACGACCGGTCCTGACGTCTGGTGTGTCTCTGACCCTTCCCTGGTGGAGATGAGTCCGATGAACTCGATGGGCATCGTGGAACTCCTTGCGAGCCTGGGATGGGTATGCGGGCGGATGCGGGCTGGATACGAGCTGGATCCGAGCGGCGAGGGGTCTACGAACAACCGTCGACGTCCGAGCCGTTGGTCAGGACCGGTCCGGCCCACGCCAGGCCCGCGAGGTTGACCACGATCGCTTCCTGGGTGCTTCGAGCGATCACGACGACGGCCTCGATGTCGGGGTCGGGGTTTTCCTCGCGATGGGGGATCCACGGCGGCACGAAGATGAAGTCGCCGGGTGAGGTCCGCACGCGAACTTCCCGTCCCGCACCCGGACCCTGCTCCCCATCGACGTTCTGGTCCAGGAAGACGAACTGTGGGTGGCCGCTCACCACGTAGATCGCCGTTTCGGAGTCGCCGTGGTGGTGGTCGCCGGACGCGGTCGCCGGGGCCACGTGGACCTGCCCCATCCACAGTGTGGACGAGCCGACGGTCTTGCCGCTGATCGCCGAGAACCGGAGCATTCCGCCGGTCTGTGCAGTGTCCGGGCTCAGGTTCGCCTGAGTGATCTGGTGGAGCCGGCGGTGGAAGGGATCCACATCGCTGAATCCGGGTGGGCTGAATCCGGGTGCGCGTTCGGCGGTCATGACTCGTTCGTGCCCCGATGCGGGTCATGTGTGACCCCGAGCCAGGCGAGCAGCTCGGCCCGTAGTTCGACGAAGGCCGGGTCGGTGACGCTTCGGGGTCTGGGCAGGGCCACGTCAACGCTGTGCGCGATCACCCCGTTTTTCATGATCATTGCACGGTCGGCCAGCAGGAGCGCTTCCTCGACATCGTGCGTGACCAGCAGAATCGCCGGGTTGTGGCGCTGCCAGAGCAGTTCCACAAGGCTCTGAACCTTGATCCGGGTGAGGGCGTCAAGGGCGCCGAACGGCTCGTCCAGCAGCATCAGTTCGGGGTCGCGCACCAAAGCCCGGGCCAGCGACGCCCGCTGTGCCTCGCCGCCGGACAGCGTCTTGGGCCAGGCGTCGGCGCGGTGGGCCAGGCCCACTTCTTCCAGCGCAGCGACCGCGCGGGCCTTGTCCGGTCGGCCGGGCAGGCCGAGGATGACGTTGCGCCAGACACGTTTCCAGGGCAGCAGGCGCGGTGCCTGGAACGCCACGGCCCGCCGGGACGCCACCCGGACATCTCCGCTGATCTCGGTGTCGAGGTCGGCGAGGATGCGTAGCAGCGTGCTCTTCCCGCAGCCACTCGCGCCGAGCAGCGCGACGAACTGTCCGGCCGGCACATCCAGGTCGAGGCTTTCGATGACGGTGTTGGCACCGAAGGCGCGTCGCAGGTTGCGGACTCCCACCGCGAGCGGGGTGCCCTCCGGTGCTGTCGTGCGCGGAGCGGGAGCGGGAGCAAGCAGCGTGCTCATGCTCCGCTGAAGGCTGGTCGCCACGACAGCAGCACCCTTTCGAGAAGTCGGACGAAGGCGTCGACAGTGAGCCCGAGGAAGGCGTAGACCACGAGGCAGACCACCATGATGTCGGTCCGCTGGAACTCCTGGGCGTCGTTCATGAGCTGGCCGAGGCCTTGGTTGGCGTTGACCTGCTCGGCGAAGACGAGTGCCAGCCACGCGATGGCCAGGGAGAAGCGCATGCCGACCAGGACGTTGGGCAGCGCACCCGGCAGGATGACGTGTCGGATCAGGCCCCACTTGCCCAGTCCGACCGTGCGCGCGGCCTCGACCAGGTTGGAGTCGACGTTGCGGATGCCGGCGTAGGTGTTGAGGTAGAGCGGGAAGGTGACACCGAAGGCGATCAGAGCGATCTTCGGCGTCTCGCCGATGCCGAACCAGATGATGAACAGCGGGATAAGACCGATGAACGGCACTGTCCGGATCATCTGAACCGACGCGTCGATGAGATCCTCACCGAGCCGGAACAATCCGGCTATCAGCGCCAGAGAGATCCCGACGGACCCGCCGAGCAGCAGGCCGCTGCCGACCCGTTGCAGTGATACTCCGATAGCTTCTGGAAGATCGCCGTTGCTGACGAGATCGCCGAAAGTGGTAGCCACTGTCCATGGGGAAGCGAGCAGTTCGGTGGATGTACTGCCGCTCCAACTCGCGATCTGCCACAACAGCAGCAGAAGCAGCGGGCCTACCGGCCGCCGGAGCCACCGGGGCACACCGCGCCGTCTGGCAGTGGACGGGGTGACCGTGACCAACGTCGGGATGGGTACGGACGATGCGCCGGTGGCTGGCGGGTGCGGATCGTCGACCGCAGTCTGGCCGGGCGCGCGTGCCGCCGCGTCCTTTTCGACAGGAAGCGTCTGGGTTGTCACAGGTTCTCCGCGGTGATTGGTGCTGG
>NZ_CAUVXG010000014.1:24482-28621 GCF_963555885.1 Protofrankia sp. Cr2 | reverse complement strand
TCGGATATCCGGGCGGGATAGCGGCATGTGCTGCGGACGATCCGCCGGGACCCGATGTTTGTCCCGGTCAACTCGTGTGATGTGTGATCACACTGCGTAGTTGCGGAGTACCTGTGCAGGTGGGTGCGGCGCGCTCCGCGTCACATGTCGGTCAGTAGGCCGGACATGCGGCGGACTTCACCCGGAGAAGGTCGATGTGACCCCGGGTAACCAAAAACGCCGACTTCAACATGAGATCAACGGAATCACACGGCTTCTACCTGCGTCAACGGGCTATGTAGTGTGACTCATATTACTTTCCCACTACTTGACTGAACAAGGTGTTCATACGCAGAGTGCTGTTTCGTGCCTGCCGAGACGATCCTGACGCGGCGCCGCTGCGTGGATTACGCCCGGGCCTGGAGCAGCCGCTGTCGATGACCGCCCCAGGTTCCCCCGTGACCCCGGGCGAGGGCGCTCGTGCCCCGTACATCATCGGTACCCACTGGTTGTCTATCGATTGTCTTACTTTGCGTGACTGAAATTTCTGGTGACCAGGAGTGCGTGGACGCGGTCCTCGGCGTCACTCATCCACTCTTGATTACTTCTAGCCCGTCCGTCACAGCCCGTACCGGTTTCGGACGGGAAATATCCGCGCTTCGGAGTTGCCTGATGTCACGCCTGTTCATCCGTGTCAGACCCCGACCCCGGCTGCTCGCGGGCGTCACCGCACTCGTGGCCGTGTCTCTGCTGGCCGCCTGCGGTGGGGGATCCGACTCTGTGAGCCCGCAAGCGGTCGCGACGAGTACCAAGGTCGATCTTTCCGGGGTGACTCTTCGCGTTGCCGACCAGGTCGGTCAGACCAAGGCGATTCTCGAAGCGGCCGGTGTTCTGAAGGACGCTCCGTATAAGATCGAATGGTCGGATTTCGCGGCAGCCGCCCCGCTGTTGCAGGCGCTGCGGGCGAACGCCGCGGACATCGGCCCGGCGGGTGATGCACCCATCCTCAACGCGATCGGTGCCGGCGCGCCGCTGAAGATCGTCAGCGTGACCCGAACCGCCGCCAAGGCAGTCGCGGTGATTGTCCCGAAGGACTCGCCGATCCACACCGTCGCGGACCTCAAGGGCAAGACCGTCTCGCCGACCACGAAGGGCAGCGTCGGGCACTATCTGTTGCTCGGCGCCCTCAAGGAGGCAGGGCTGAGCCCGGGCGACGTCACGATCTCCTTCCTGACCCCGCAGGCCGCTACCGCCGCGTTCGACTCCAAGCAGCTCGATGCATGGGTGACCTGGGACCCCTATGTTGCCCTTGAGGAGCAGAAGGGCGCGACCATCATCCGGGACGGGGTCGGGATCAGTTCCGGGCTCGGGTTCACCGTCGCGTCGGAGCAGGCGGCCGGGGATCGGATCAAGCGCGCGGCCATCGCGGACTTTCTGGCCCGTCAGAGCAAGGCTTTCGACTGGTCGAACACCAACAGAGCGGACTTCGCCAAGCTGTTCGCCTCGTTGACGAAGTTGCCTGAGCCGGTCGCCCTGGCGGTGGCCAACCGCCGTACCGTGACCTCTCCCCCGATCGATGACACGGTGATCAAAGATCTGCAGAAGGCTGCGGACGTGTACACCGATGCAGGCGTGATCGATCACAAGATCGACGTCGCCCCGTACTTCCTCCATTCGCTGGCTTCCTGATCTACCGAACCGCCCTGCACACGTACGTCCATCCGACTTACGGAGGCTGGTCATGCCGAAGACCTTTCCGCGCATCGTCGTGCTGACCGGGAACCCACGCCCAGCCTCCCGGACACGTGCGGTTGCCCGGGCCGTCGCCCAACGGATTTCGCAAGGACTCGCCGCCGACCCGGCTTTCGACGCACGACCGACCGCACGCCCCGACGACATCGACATCGACCTGGCCCTGATTGCCCAGGATCTGTTCGCCGACACCCATGGTTCTGTCGCCACCGCGCTGGAGTCCACGCGGGCGGCGGGCGTGCTCGTGGTGGCAACGCCGGTCTACAAGGGTAGCTACACGGGTCTGCTCAAGGTGTTCCTCGATCTGCTGCCCTCGGGTGGCCTGACCGGTGTAGTCGCCGTGCCGGTGATTGTTTCAGCCGCGCCGGCGCATCAGGCCGTCGCCGAGCTGCACCTGCGTCCGGTCCTTGCCGAACTCGGCGCGACCGTTCCCACGCCGGCGTTCTCGATCGTCGAGGCCCAGTTGCCAGACCTCGAGGCCCAGGTCGAGGGCTGGGTCGCGGCGAACAGCCGGTTGGTTCGGGCCTCGGCCGCAGTGCTCGCCACCGAACCGGTGCTCGCCATCGAAGCGGAGCTCGCGCGATGAGCCACCCTGCTCGGCGCCCGGCCGACCCTGGATCGGACGAGCACGGTGTGGCGCAAGCCCCGGTCGTCCGGCTCGTGGCCGCACCTCCCGCAGGTGCTTCCGGGAATGATCAAGTCGGCGCGGGGGTCGATCCCGGCACCTACCGAGGGGTCTTCCGCCGGCACGCGGCCGGGGTCACGGTGGTGACCCTGGACGGTCCGTCCGGGCCGGTGGGCTTCACCGCGACGTCTGTTGCGTCGCTGTCGCTGGAACCGCCGCTGATATCACTGTCGGTGTCATCGGTCTCGTCAAGCTGGCCGGCGTTGCTCCACGCCGACACCGTGGTCGTACACCTGCTGTCCGACGGCCAGGACGACACCGCGCAGCGCTTCGCGGCCAAGGGCGTCGACCGGTTCGCCCCGCCCACCCGTTGGACCCGTCTGCCCACCGGTGAGCCGGTGCTGACCGAGACAGCGGCCTGGGTCCGGGCGCGGCTCGAGCATCGGATCGTTACCGGCGACCACCGTCTGCTGGTAGCCCGCGTGCTACAGGCGCACGTCGAGGATGACGACGCGCGGCCGTTGATCTATCACAACGGTCGTTACGGGACGCTCACCGTCGATGACCGTCCATAAGCGGCGATGACCGTCCGGTGTCATCGGACCGAATTTAACCGAATTTATCCAAAATTATCGCATCATGTCTTCAATGGGGGAAAATAGTGAAACTCAGGAAGACCGAGCGAATATCATCCGGGGGGCGCGGGAAGCGATTGCGTGCTCTTTCGACGGTGGTTACGGCGCTCGTCCTGGCGGCCACCGTAGCAGCCTGCGGTGGGAGCTCGGACAAGCCCGCCACCGTTGCCGCGACCGCGACGGGCACGCCAGATCTCAGTGGCGTAACCCTGCGGGTCGGTGAAACCGGATATCAGCGGCAGCGGCTCTATCTGGAGGCCGCGGGTCTGGCGAACACGCCGTACAAGGTTGAGTACGTCACGTTTGACAGTGGCAGCCTCCAGCTCCAGGCGATGGCCGCCGGCAATCTGGACGTGGCGCAATCGAGCGAGATCCCGCCCATCTTCGCCAGCCAGTCGGCTGGTGGCGGCAACTTCAAGGTCATCGCGGTGATGCAGGCGACGACCCTGTTGCAGGAGGTGCTCATCCCCAAGGGGTCGTCGCTGAAGAGCATCGCCGACCTGAAGGGGAAGAAGGTCGGGTACGTCGCCAGCACGACGGCCCATTACTTCCTCTACAAACTGCTGGAGCAGGCAGGCCTCGGCTGGAACGACATCCAGCCGGTGAAACTTACCGTTCCCGACGGCGTGACCGCGCTACTGTCGGGAAGCGTCGACGCTCTCGCCACTTACAGCAACGCCGTCATTACCACCAAACAGCGTGGCGCGACGACGCTGGGTAGCGGCGAGAAGATTTTGTCCGGTAACTACGCCTACGAGGCCACGCCGAAGGCGATCGGCGACCCGGCCGTGCACGCCGCCATCGCAGACTTCCTCGGCCGGCAGCAGAAGGCATTTGGATGGGCGCGGGCACACCCCGATGACTGGGCGAAGATCACCGCCGAGCAGACGAAGCAGCCGGTGGCCCAGGCGTTGGAAACCTTCAACAGCGGCGAAGCGCAGCGGCCGACCAAGCTGATCCCCACCTCGCCGGCAACTATCAGTTCCGCACAGGATGTCGCGGATGTTTTCGTCAAGGCGGAGCTGCTGAAGGCCAAGGTGAACGTGGCCGACTACTTCAGCACGGCGTTCAACGCCGAGATCGAGAAATTCGGCGCCTGAACCATTGATTATGGCATATTAATGGTGTATTAGGCTGGATTGGCCGGC
>NZ_CAUVXG010000014.1:21946-24187 GCF_963555885.1 Protofrankia sp. Cr2 | reverse complement strand
AGACCACGTTCTTCTTCCGGAGGATCACCGATGTCGAGTCCGAGTCCGAGTCCGAGTTCGAGTTCGAGTTCGTCCGTGTCCGTGGCTGTTGGAACGCCCCGGCAGGACGTGCTGAACCAGCTGGCCGCCGAGTTCGCCGCGACCGCGGCCGAACACGACCGGACGGGGACGTTTCCGGTGGCAAACCTCGCGCGGCTGCACGAGGTCGGGCTCGTCGGGCTCACCGTGCCGGTTGCCTACGGCGGAGCCGGCGCGAATATCTCCACCGTGGTCGACGTGCTCGGCACGATCGCCCGTGGCGACCCCGCGACCGCGCTCGTCCTCGCCATGACCTACCTCGCCCACGCGCATCAGGGCGGTAGCGGAGGGTGGCCGCACGCGGTGTATTCACGGGTCGCCCACTCCACCGTGGCGGAGGGTGCGATGGTCAACCATCTGCGGGTGGAGCCCGACCTCGGCACCCCCGCACGTGGCGGGCTGCCGGCGACGACGGCCCGCTGGATCGGGGACGGCTGGGAGCTCACCGGTCATAAGATCTACTCGACCGGTGCGCCGGTGCTGCGCTGGATGCTGGTGTGGGCGGCGACCGACCCCGCCGCCGACCCTGCCGGACCGGCGGACGCTGAACCACGGGTAGGCAACTTTCTGGTACCGGCCGACGCGGCGGGCATCGAGATCGTCCGTACGTGGGACCACTTCGGTATGCGGGCGACCGAAAGCCATGACGTGGTCTTCGACCGGGTCCGCCTGAGCGCCGACGCCGGGTTGGGGCTCGTACCGGTCAGCGCGTTGCGCGACCTGACGATCGACCCCTCGATCGCCGCCTGGGGTGGCCTAGCGATCTCCACGATCTATCTCGGCGTCGCAGAGGCCGCCCGCGACTGGCTCGTCGGTTTTCTGCATGAGCGGGTGCCGTCCAACCTGGGTAAGCCGTTGGCGAGCCTGCCACGCTTCCAGGCCGCCGTCGGCGAGATCGACGTCACGCTGACGACAGCCCGGGTACTGGTCGAAACGACCGCGAATGGGGTCGATGCCGGGGACGCGGCCGCCGCCGCCCGCGCGAACGCGGTGAAGTCGACGGTCACGAATGCGGCGATCCGCGCGGTCGGCGAGGCGGTCGCATTGATTGGAAATCCCGGCCTGACCCGGGTGAATCCATTGGAGCGTCATTTCCGGAACGTGCTCTGTGGACGCGTCCACACCCCGCAGGACGATGCCATCCACGCCGCGGCCGGCCAGGCACTGCTGGCCCGTTAGCCCGGCGCGCCTCGCCGGTAGGGGCTTTGCTGGTAGGGGATTTGCTGGTAGGGGATTTGTCAGACAATGCCTCGTCGGGCAGACAGGATCGGGACGATGAGCATCAGTACGGAGAACATCAGTACGGAGAACATCGGTAGCGAGCACGTCAGCGCCGCCACGGGCGATCCGGCGCCGGGCTCGTCGGATCGATCGAGGTGGGCCGAGTCGAACATCGTCGCGCCTGCGGCCGGCGGACCCTGGCCGCGGGCTGAAGCGGAGCGGACTGTCGTCGAGGAGCGCCTGTACCGTAAGCAGCGTCTCGCCGGCGCGTACCGGATCTTCGGGCAGCTGGGTCTGGGCGAAGGACTGCCGGGCCATATCACCGCCCGTGACCCGGAGCTGCCCGGCCATTTCTGGGTGAACCGCGCTGGGGTCGACTTCCGGCGGATCACCGTGTCCAGCCTGCTGCTGGTCAACGATGCCGGTGAGATCGTCGAGGGGATCGGGCCGCTGAACACGGCCGCGTTCGCCATCCACTCCCAGATCCACGCGGCCCGTCCGGACGTCGTCGCAGCCGCACACACGCACGCCCTGTACGGCAAGGCGCTGTCGGCCATCGGTGAGCCGTTGCACCCGATCAGCCAGGATGCCTGCGCCTTCTTCGAGGATCATGTGATCTTCGAAGATTACAACGGCGTGGTGCTCAGCCCGGACGAGGGACGCCGTATCGCCGAGACACTCGGCGGGCGCAAGCTCGCGATCCTCGCGAACCACGGGTTGCTCTCGGTCGGTACCACGGTGGAATCGGCCGCCTACTGGTTCATCGCCGCGGAACGCGCGGCCAAGGCACAGCTCATCGCCTCGGCCGCCGGCACGTTGCGGATTCTCGACGATGAGACGGCTCGGCTCACCGCCGGCCAAGTGTCCAGCGAGACGGGCGCCCGCTGGTCGTTTGAGGCGCTCTACCAGATCATCATCGAGGAGCAGCCCGACCTGCTGGAC
>NZ_CAUVXG010000014.1:0-21423 GCF_963555885.1 Protofrankia sp. Cr2 | reverse complement strand
GGTCGCTCTTAGTGGTCGGCGCCGACCACTAAGCATTCCCGGATTGCCACAAGATCGGCGCGAGTTTGTCGTTAGGTACGCTTTACAGGCCTAAAAGCGTACCTTCCGACAAACTCGCGCCGATCATGGCCTGGGCGTGTAGATCATGAGCTGGATGGCTCGCGGCCCGGGGAGTTCGTGCGGGCGGGCGGGTAGCGTCAGCAGATATGAGCGTGACCCCGCCGGCTGGGCGCCGGGAGCTGGAACCGTTGCCCTATGACGGTGTGGCGTCAGTGACTGTCGGTACGATTCTGTGGCTGGTCGCCCTGGTGGTGCTGCTGCCGTTCTGGAACAGCCTGCGGGCGGACGGCCACCTGTGGTGGATCGCGACCGCGGCCGTCGGCGCGGCGCTCGGCCTGCTGGGTATCGCGGTCACATCCCGCCGCCGCAACCGTCTCCGTCGCTAGCGCGCCGTCGCTGCCGCCTCCGTGCCGGGCTCTGGACGTTGAGGCGGATCTTGAAACATCGGCTCAGGAGTCGTCGAGGTCGGCTTCGGCCTGGCGCTGATCGTCACCGGCCGGGTCGCGTAGCGCCTCGGCGATGGCGTGCCGGCGGTCCCAGGTGCCGGCACGCCAGGCCAGGGCCCGCGCCAGCGCGTTCGTCCCGGCACTCGCGTCGACGTGGATCTCTCCTCCGATGCCACCGAGCACCCGCCACGCGACGGGTGTGGACGCACCGTCGACGTCGGCTACAAGCAGACGCGCATGCGACAGGTACGGCGTACCCTCCGGCGCCGTATGCGTCGGTGACTGCGGCGCTGAGACGACGTCACAGTCACCAAGCGTGGAAAGCAGGGGCACGCCGAGTACGAGGGATGCCTCGGCTGCCCGGTCCAGCGGCATCCGCAGGGCACCGCGACCGGCCCCGAGTAGCGGCATCAGGTCCGGCGCGTCCACGATCACGGCATCGGATGTCCGCACCACGCCGTTCGGGGTGCGGACGGTCAGCGGAGGGTCGATGCTCCTCGCCCGATCGCGGTCGGGTACCTCGGCGCGGGGGAGCGCCGCGGCGGCATCCACGGCCGCCATGTACAGCAGGCGCGCCGCCGGCCATGGCACGTCCCGATCGGCGTCGCCGAGCCGGTCGAGCAGGTCGAGAACCGCGTCCGGATCGCTCAGGACGTCGGCGAGGGTAAGCCGGCAACCGAGACGGCGCAGCAGGCCGACATCCACCCCCGGCAGTGGGGCAGCCGGGGCGAACAGCCCGTCGAGCAGCGGGTCGGCGCCGGGCAGCGCTAGCTCGGGCGGGGGGAGCACGGTCGTTGATCCGGCGACTGGAAGCAGCGCGTGCCGGGACAGCCACCAGCGCGTGTACGACACATCCGCATCGCGGGCATAGCCGCCGGACCCCGGCCGGCGCAATCGGTCGGAGTGCATGACGACATCGCGCAGCGGCGGCCGGGCCAGCTCCGCGAGCGCATCAGGCCAGCGGGACGGGTCGACGAACTCGAGGTCGCGGACGGCCGAGAAGGTCGCCAGCGTGGGCGGCACGCCCGGTTCGCTACCGGCAAGGGATTGATCGAATTCGGACCCGAGCCGGGCGGTCAACTCCTCCACCCAGGTGTCACTGTCGTCCAGGTCGAGCAGGACCGGCTCGTCCGGGTCGAGGCTCACGTCGGTGACATGCAGCACGGTGAAGGTCCGCAGTACCCCGACCGCTTCCAGCACGCCGACCGGCCATGCCCGCGCGAAGTCATCGGCCAGGACGCTGAACGGTGCGTCGCTCGCGAGCACTCGGTCGAGGGGGCCGGCTTCGATCAACAGTTCACCGGCGGGGCTGAAGTCGCCATCGGTGTCGGGAAGCAGTAGATCTGCGAGCCAGGGCAGTTCACCGGCGATATCGCCGGTGTCGACACCGCCTGCATCGAAGCCGGCATCGAAGCCGGCATCGAAGCCGGCATCGAAGCCTGCGTCCCGCGCCAGTGCCAGGACAGCGTTGGCCAGCGCGCGTGCCGCGTCGGGATCCGCCTCGGGGTCGATATCGGCGATGGCGTCAGCGACGGACCCGTCGCGCAGCACGCTCGCGGGGGTTCCCTCGACCGCACCGAGGGTGCGCAGGGTGTCGCGGGCCGCGCCGGCGCACGCGTCGGGATGCGCGACGCGCAGTGGTAGCCCTGAGCTGACCAACGCGAGGACGTCCAGATCGGTGGTGGGAAGCAGCAGCCCACGCGGGCCGGTCACCATCCGGACCCCGAGCCGGGTGCCGTCCGGTCCAGGGCCGGTCCCGGCATCCGGTGCCGGGTCCCGATCCGGGGCGGATGCGGCCAGCGGGACGGGCAGGGCGCCGAGGGCGTCCCGGTCGGGCGCGTTCGCGAGCGCCGCATAGGCACGTGCCCACCACGACGGCGGTCGGCGGAGCTCGCTGAGAATCTCGACCACATCGGCGGTATCGAGGCGGCGTACTCCCAGGAGGTCGAGGGCTGGACGCCAATGCCGTGCGGCGTAGGCCGTCGGTAGCAGGCCGTCCACGGCGCCATCTGCGTCGTCGCCTGGTTTGTCGTCGCCCCGGTTGTCGTCGTCCAGTTCGTCGGTGCCCGATTCGTCGCCCCGGAGCACTGCCGGGGCCGTGAGCAGCGCCGTGACCTGGTCGGTTGCCGGACCGAGGTCGCAGACCACGCAGTCGGATCCGCGGTGCCCGCCGGGAAACATCGGTGCGTCCGGTAGCAGCCGCGCGAGGGCGTCCCGCAACCTGGCGTCGACCTCACCGGCCGGCAGTCCGGTCGGGACGAGTTCAAGCGCCGCCAGCGGCGAATGCGCCGGCGGATGGCCGGTACCCACGAGCGCACGCACGTCGAATGCGTCGCGCGCCTGCGATGCCAGGGTGCCGCCCGGGTCCTGCCCCGCGGCGATCAATGCGAACAGGTCCGGTCCGGCCGGCGCCACCGATCTGGCGCCAGCGCCCGGCAGCGCTGTGACACCGGGCTCGCCGGTGACACCCGGCACGGTGCCGTCGGGGTGGGCGGGCGCGGTATCCGGTGTCAGCGGGCCGCCGGCACCGAGGTCGACAGCAAGGTCGACGATCGTTTCGGCGAGCCGGTCCACCAGCCAGTCCCGCAGCGGACCAGCGACGGTGTGCCGGCGGGACGGTTCCAACGGCAGACCCACACTGACCAGAACCGGCAACGACAGTGGCTCGTCGGTTGGCTGGGGCGCCCGGACAAGCGTGGGCACACCGCCGGGCCAGCCTCCCTCGCGGACCATGGCTCGGGCCTCGTATCCGGTACGGGCACGTTCCTCAACCGGCCGGTCGATGAGCAGATCCGGCGGAATCACTCCGCGTCGCACCCTGCCGACCCAGCGTTGCCCGTTCAGTAGTGCGACCTCCTGGCCATGCTCATTCGGGCCTCCGGGCGCGCCAGGAAGATCATTGTCGCGCGCCCTTTGGCCATGCTCATTTGGGCCTCCGGGCGCGCCAGGAAGATCATTGTCGCGCGCCCTTTGGCCATGCTCATTTGGGCCTCCGGGCGCGCCAGGAAGATCATTGTCGCGCGCCCTTTGGCCGGGCGACCCTGCCGGGTCCGCTGGGGTGGGGTCCACCCAGACACAGGAAAGCGTCGTGCGATCATCGTCGACCACGACGGTGATCTCGGACAGTCCGGGCATCACCAGCGGAAGCGTCGGGTCGAGACCGGCCAGGAGGGCACGGGCCAACGCCATCGCGCCGGCGTCACGCAGCGGCAGCCGGACGACGGTGTCGTAGCCCTCCGGCGGTGGTGGCGCGTCGGCCAGCACCGAGGGCAGGCGTAGCACGGGGACGGCACCGTCGCGGCGGGTCAGTTCGGCGTCGAGGGCGGGCACATCGAGTGCGTTGATCGCTTCGATGGTCGCCTGTTTCGACCAGCTGACACCACCGCTGCCGGCATCCCGTTCCTCCCACGGCCCCACCGGCCGTCGTGACACGATCGACGGACTGTCGCTGACGGCGAGAACCGCGGCGAAACCGACCCCGAATCGGCCGAGAGCCGCCGTGTCTCGCTTGGCCGAGGCACGTAGCGTGGACAGCGATTCGACCCCGGCTGCGGACAGCCCGGTTCCGGTGTTGGCGATCTCCAGCATCCCGGCGTGAGGTTCGGCAGCCGTGTCGTCACCGCTGGTCAATGTCATCAGAACACGGCAGGGCACAGCGGCGGCATGGGCCGCGTCCACGGCGTTCTGGAGCAGTTCAACGACGAGCCGGTCGCGGTAGGTGCCGCGGGCGGCGTCCTCCTCGGCGTTCGCGTCCTCGCGGAACCGCGCGGGGGACGCGGCCCAGGCATCGAGGACCCGGCGTTGGATCGCGGTCGTCCCGAAAGGGTCGTCTCGCTCGCCGACGTCGGCATGATCATGTTGGTCGTCGCGGCGCCGGTCGTCCAGCGGGTCGTCCAGGGCGTCGCCGCTGTCAGCGTCCACGATCACGTTTCCGTACGGCTGCGCGTCCATCGCCTCATCCTCCTCTTCGATGCCGGGTAGATGGGAGAGCAGGTGCTGCCAGTCGGCCCGTCTTCCGCCAGCCGATAATCAGAACCGTGGTGTCCGCGGCTCGTCGTGATGATCCGAAACTGGCGTCGGCGGTTGTCGGCCAGTGGGAGCGGATCGCCGAGCGGGTGGCCGCACTCGCAGCGCAGGAGTGTGCGCAGCCGAGCAGGCTGCCCGGCTGGAGTGTCGCGGATCTTGTCGTCCATACCGCCGGGTCGGCGGCTGCGCTGGCCGCGGCGATCGCGGGTCCGCCCCCGCCGGCCGCGGACGCCCGCCCGGAACGTCTTCTGAGCGTGGAGACCTATCTGGCGGCGCCGGCAGGATTGGGGCTCGGCCCGCGCGATGACGCACACAACGGGACGGCCGCCGATACGCGGTGGGGAGCCGGTGAGCATGGCCGGCTGCGGTCGCGGTTGGGTGACGCCATCGCCGCCGCCGCGGCTGGGCTCGCCGGTGTCGACCCGGCGCGTCCGGTCATGACCGCAGCCGGTGGCATGCGGCTGGGAGACCTTCTGGTCGCACTGGCGGTGGACGGTGTTGTCCACGGTCTCGACCTGGGGGTCGATCCGCATCGGGACGCGGTGCGGATCGTCGTGCGAACCTTCACCGGTCTACTCGTGGCGCGCGCTCCGGGGCGTTGCGTCGAGGTACGGGTGCCGCCGTTCGCGGCGGTGCAGGTCGTCGAGGGCCCGCGGCACACCCGGGGCACACCGCCGAACGTGGTCGAAACCGATCCGGTCACCTTTGTCGATGTCGCCGTGGGTCGCCTGAGCTGGATGGACGCGGTGGCGGACGGTCGCGTGCGGGCCAGCGGCTCCCGCGCCGACCTGCGCCCTTACCTTCCGTTGCTGTAACTTCCGTTGCTGGACCGCCCGCTGTGGCAGAACACGTGGCCGGTGAGCTCTCGGCCGGCCCTTGCGGCGGATCAGACGATCACGAAGGGGACCCCCGCGTCGCCAAGGGCGTGGAAATCCTCGTCCCTGGTTGCGACGGTGCATTCATGGACAATCGCCGTAGCCCCGATCAGGGTGTCCATGACGCGCGGTTTGCGACCGGACGCCTTGATTTTCACTACAAGGCGGGCATACGTATGGGCAACGTCGGTGTCGATGAGAAGAGGTTCGTAACTGCGTTCAACGGCTGACAACGTGGCAAGTCGTTGCGCGCGGATGTCCGGATCTGTTGCGACTAGTACGCCGATGGTGAGTTCTGCGACGGAGATCACGGATACGGCTACATCCGTTACCTCGTCCGGCAGTATCGGGGCGGTTTTCTCATGAATAGTGATCAATAACGACGTGTCCAGCAGGAGTTTCACTCGTTATCGCCAACTCGCTCTTCCCGGAGCTCGGCGAGCAGGTCCTCCATCGCCGGGTCGGGCTGGACCTGGCGGAGAACTGCGATGGCTTCCGTACGCGGAAGCCAGATGCGACGCCGCAGTGGGATGATCTCCGCGACGGGACGGCGGTCGACTGTGACCGTCACCCGCTCGCCTGCTTCCACCCGGCGGATCACGTCACTGGCGTTCGTCCGCAGTTCGCGGAGGCCGACGATCGTCATGCTCTGCAGTGTTGCACATATGCTTCAGCGTTGCGCATGCGCTTCGGGTGCTCGAGGGACTACCTGGACCGGACCTGTCCGTGGTGTCCCGCATGAGTTGGAGATCGACAGGTGTCGGGCGGGTTGGCGCTGCTAGCGTGGGCTGCGGACCAGTGTGAACGACGTCCCAAGGAGCTGTGTTGCCCGACGTCGGTGACTGTTCGATGTCTGTCTCCGCCCGTCCGGCGGCCGCCGCCCGTCCGGCGGCACCTCTCGACCCAGCGGTTGGCTCCCGCTGCGGCAGCCAGCGCGCTGATGCTCAGCGTCGTGGCGCCGAGGACTGGGCCCGTGAGTACATCGATGATCCGGGTCCGCGGGACGCCTGCGGGGTGTTCGGAGTGTGGGCTCCAGATGAGGACGTTGCGAATCTAACCTACTACGGGCTGTACGCGTTGCAGCATCGGGGCCAGGAAGCGGCGGGTATCGCGGTCGCCGACGGCCGGACGGTCGTCGTCTTCAAGGAGCTGGGGCTGGTCGCCCAGGTCTTCGACGATGTGACCCTGGCGAGCCTGACCGGGCACCTGGCCGTGGGCCATACCCGTTACTCGACCACCGGATCGTCGACCTGGGACAATGCCCAGCCTTCCTACCGGTCGTCGCATGGCGGTGGAGCGGTCGCACTGGGTCATAACGGCAACCTCACCAATACCGCGACCCTGGCCGCGGACCTCGCCGACACCGTCAGGGGCCCGATCCGGGCGACGACGGACTCTGACCTGATCACCGCGATGTTGGCCGCGCATCCCGGCCCGACGCTGAAAGAAGCGGCCATCGACGTGCTGCCCCGGCTGGCCGGCGCGTTCTCGCTGGTGTTCTGCGACACCTCAACCCTGTATGCCGCCCGGGACACCCACGGTGTGCATCCGCTTGTGCTGGGCCGGCTCGGCGGGGACGGCCCGGACACCGGTTGGGTCGTGGCGAGTGAGACCGCGGCCCTTGACATCGTCGGCGCCGGTTTCGTCCGCGAGGTCGAACCCGGTGAACTGATCGTCATTGATGCCGACGGGCCGCGCTCCCACCGGTTTGCGCCGGCGACACCGCACGGATGCTTGTTCGAGTACGTCTATCTCGCTCGCCCGGACACCACGATCGCGGGCCGTTCCGTGCACGCGACCCGGGTCGAGGTCGGGCGGACGCTCGCCCGCGAGGCACCGGCGGAGGCCGATCTCGTGATCGGGGTGCCGCAGTCGGGCGTGCCCGCGGCGGTCGGCTTCGCCGAGGCCAGCCACATCCCGTACGGCGACGGGCTGGTGAAGAATTCCTATGTGGGACGGACGTTCATCCAACCGTCGCAGACGATCCGCCAGCGTGGGATCCGGCTGAAGCTCAATCCGCTGCGTGATGTCATCGACGGCCGCCGCCTTGTCGTCGTCGACGACTCGATCGTGCGGGGCAACACCCAACGCGCCCTGGTGCGGATGCTGCGCGAGGCCGGCGCCACCGAGGTACATGTGCGGATCTCCTCGCCGCCGGTGCGCTGGCCGTGCTTCTACGGCATCGACTTCGCCACCCGCTCCGAACTGATCGCGAACAACGCTCACGTCGAGGAGATCCGCGAGTCCCTGGGAGCCGACTCTCTGGCCTACGTGTCACTCGCAGGCCTGGTCGCGGCGTCTCGCCAGCCGGTGGCGCAGCTGTGCCGAGCCTGTTTCGACGGGGTATACCCGGTTCCGTTGCCGCATGCCGACCACCTCGGCAAGTATCTGCTGGAAGACGCGGCGGACGGTGACCGTGCCGGCCACGACCCCGCGGTCCGTGCCGGCGGCGGGTCGGGTGGTTCCCAGCCGGAAGGCGAGGCCCTGTTGACCGCGCTGCAGACCGGGACACTCGTGGACGGCGCGTCCGTGGACGGCGCCGGCCCGGTGGCGCAGCGACGGTGAGCGCGCCGCTGCCTGATCGGCCTGTGACGAACGTGTCCTACCGGGACGCGGGCGTGGATATCGATGCCGGCGACCGCGCCGTCGCCCTCATGCGCGCCGATGTCGCGCGGGCCACCCGTCCGGAGGTCGTCGGATCGCTCGGGGGCTTCGCCGGGCTGTTCGCGCTCGACGTCACCCGCTACCGGCGTCCCCTGCTCGCCTCGTCGACCGACGGGGTGGGCACGAAGATCGCCGTTGCGCGGGCCGTCGGCCGGCATGACACCGTCGGTATCGACCTGGTTGCGATGGTCGTGGACGACCTGGTGGTCTGCGGCGCCGAACCGCTTTTCCTGCTCGACTACATCGCCTGCGGGGTCGTTGTTCCGGAGCGTATCGCCACAATCGTCGCCGGGATCGCGCTCGGCTGCCAACAGGCCGGTGCGGCCCTTGTCGGCGGTGAGACCGCCGAGCATCCCGGGCTCATGGGCCCCGACGACTACGACCTCGCCGCCACCGGTGTCGGTGTGGTGGAGGCGGACGCGCTCCTCGGCCCGCAGCGGGTGCGATCGGGGGACGTGGTGGTGGCGATGGCTTCCTCTGGTCTGCATTCCAACGGCTACTCCCTGGTGCGTCATGCGCTGCTCGGCCCGGTCGACCCCGACGGCCCGGGTGGGGTCTCGCCCACGGGTCGCGCCGCCCTGGCCCGTCATGAGGACAGCCTGGGGACCACTCTCGGTGATGCCCTGCTCGTCCCCACGCGGATCTACGCCCGCGACTGTCTGGCGCTGGCCGCAGCCGTGGACGTCCACGCCTTCGCGCACATCACCGGTGGCGGGCTCGCGGCCAATCTGGCCCGGGTGATCCCCGCCGAGTTGACCGCCCGCCTGGACCGGTCTACGTGGACCCCGCCACCCTTGTTCGATCTGGTCGCCGAGCGTGGTGGTGTTCCAGCGGTTGAAATGGAACGGACGTTCAACCTCGGGGTGGGGATGGTCGCGGTGCTGCCTGCGCATGACGCCTGCGCCGCTCTCGACCTGCTCGCCGCGCGCGGGATACCGGCGTGGATCATCGGCGAGGTCGTCCGTACCGATGCAGACGGCCCCGTGAACAGCCCGGCTGACGGCGTCGGCGATGCGGATGATGATCGCGATCGTCCTCGCGTCGGTCAACCGGCGGAGATGGTCGGAGAACATCCCCGGTAACCGGCGATCGTCCCAAGGGATGGCCGTCAGCACCGCCGTGTCGGCCACCGCCGCGTCCGTGTCCACGACCACGATGTAGGTCGACCATGCCAGGACGTCGTGGGCCTGGTGGCCTGGTGGCGGCCCTCGCTCATGGATGCGGCACCGGATCCCGCGAACAGCCGGCACAGGACGCCCGCGCGGCCGCCGCTGCGACCTGCGTGGGCCTGGCCGCAGGGCTCCTTGGGCCGCCGGCAACGCGACAAAGATCACCATCGCGTCGCCCTCGGTCACATGGGAGCCCGGGATCCGGAGACCCGCAACCATGCTTGTGTTACTTACCGCCGACCGGTGTCCTCGTCCTCGTCGGCGTAGTCGTACTCGTAGGAATCATCCGACGAGTACTGATCGTCCGCGGTGTCTTCTCGCGCGCTACCGGCACCCAGATCGGCTTTTAGGCGATCAAGGTCCATGTTGGGCGAGTTGTACTTGAGCTCGCGGGCGACTTTCGTCTGCTTGGCCTTTGCTCGGCCGCGCCCCATGGCTCGACCCCCTCGAACATGACGACGGGGACCCGCCCCGGTGCTCTCATTATCTCGTGCCTCCCGAGACTACAGGGATCGTGGGCTCATGGGCACGCCAACCCGACAGTTGTCGGGCCGCGCGACGATTGTGATGAACGATGTGTGACGTGGGTCACTGATCGACATCTCAAGCCTGTCACTTAGGATCATGGTACGAGGATCCTGCGCAGTTGTCCGATCTCGGTCATCCGGCGCTCCGCGAGCTGGGTGGCGGCCTGGGCGGAGGTCACCCCGGTCTGCTCGGCGTGACCGAGAACGTCCAGCGTCGACGCGAAGATACGGCTGACCGCGGCCTGCGCCCGTTCGCGTGAGTAGCCCGCGAACTCGTCGGCGACCTGGATCAGACCGCCGGCGTTGACCACGAAGTCGGGTGCGTAGAGCACGCCCGCGGCGGCCAGCCGTTCGTCCACACCGGCATCGGCGAGCTGGTTGTTAGCTCCGCCACACACCACCCGCGCGTACAGGGCGCTCGCCACCTCCGCGGTGAGCGCTCCGCCCAACGCGCACGGCGAGTACACGTCGACGTCGGCAGTGATCAGCGTGTCGGGATCGGTCCGCAGTTCGGCGTCGGGATACTCCGCGCGGGCACGATCGAGCGCCGCCTGGTCGACGTCCGCGGCGACCACGGCGGCGCCGTCGGAGAGCAGCCTGCCGACCAGACGCCGGCCGACCTTCCCGAGGCCGGCCACGGCGACACGGCGACCGGCAAGCGACGGCGTGCCCCACAGATACTCGGCGCAGGCACGCATCCCCTCGAACACGCCGTAGGCGGTCAGGACGCCGGAATCGCCGGAGCCACCCTGCGCAGGCGACCGTCCGGTGACCCATCGGGACTCGCGGGCGACCACATCCATGTCCTCGACGTAGGTTCCGACGTCACAAGCGGTGATGTAACGGCCTCCGAGCGAGGCGACGAAGCGTCCGTATGCGCGCAGCAGCAGCTCGGACTTGTCGCGGTTCGGATCGCCGATGATCACAGCCTTGCCGCCGCCGAAGTCGAGGCCGGCGCAGGCGGCCTTGTAGGCCATTGCCCTGGACAGGTCCAGGACGTCGAGCAGCGCCGCGTCCTCGTCGACGTAGGGGTGGAACCTGGTTCCGCCGAGGGCCGGGCCGAGGGCCGTGGAGTAGATCGCGATGATCGCACGCAGTCCACTGGCGGAGTCCACGCAGAACACCACCTGTTCGTGCTGTGAGGCGACGGTGAAGACGGACGGCACCGTGCGGGCTCCCTTCGCCGGGTACGTGATTTGCCGGGTATGTGGTTTGCCGGGTACGTGGGCGCAAGCATGCGTGAGACCCCGCTGTGAGGGTCGCGACCGGTGTCCGCAACCTATCCAGCCGCGGTACCGGCGCGAGTGAAGATCGGCGCTGCAGGCCGCCCACGTGCGGCTGACGGGCACGCGGCAACCCACTGAGGCTTCTGGCATGCCAGGATCTGTCTGTGGCTCCTGTGGTCAGTCCAGCGGCCTATCTGCGGGTGTACGAGCCGCTGGCGGCGTTCCCGCCGGCCGATCGGCTTCGTTGGGAGCGTTATGCAGCCAAGGGGCGTGTCCCGAGCCGCCGTGCCGGTGCCCGCCGGGAGCGGGTCGTCGCCCTCGTCGCGACCATCCAGCCGTCGCTGGACGTCGCCGACGAGTCGGCCTTCATCCAGGTGGCGGACGGGCTGATGTTCGTCTGCCCCTGGTACACCCAGCTGCGGGTGTGGCAGGCGGCGATGGAGTTTCGCGGTGGGTTGCCGGATCGGGTGGCGGAGGCGTTCATCCCGCGACGACTCGCAGACCCGGCCGAGACCGAGCTCGACCGCTGGCACACCCGCCGCCCGGATCTCAAGGTTTACGTCCAGACCTGCACCTGGATGGTGCCGCCACCGTGGTTCGTCCTGTTCGAGCCCGCGGAGCGCCTGCTGGTCACCGGTGACAGCGCCGATCGGTCGTTGTCGTACCGGACGTCGCTGAGCCGTGCCCGGCGGCGGGTCGGTCTGGCGCTGGAGGCGTTGGAGATGCTGCGTCGCGTCGCTCCGGACTCACCGGGCGTCGACGGTCTGGCCGAGATCAGACAGTGGCTGGCGGACTTCCACCCACACAGCCGGGTCGAACTCGACTACGGCGGACTCGTGGATCTGCTCGATGACGATGCTCTGCGTGACGACACATCGGTCGAAGACCTTGATGAGGCACTCGGCGCATTACGCCTAGGGCGAACAGATGTGGCAGTCGCGGCCTATGAGCGCGTCCTGAACCGGTGGAGACCGGTTCAGGCACGGGAGTCGGCAAGCTGATGGTTTGCAACCGCTAACTGAGCGTGGCTGCTCGCTTCGGACGTCGTGTGACTAGTCAGCAGATGGTCCTGACGTGCCATGTCCGAAATGCCCCCGAAGGATGCACGATCTGTATGGGACGGAGCAACGCTCTGTGACGGGAGGCCAACACAATGACGACGAGAACACCGGACGCTGAGCCGCTGCTGACGCCTGCCGAAGTGGCAACCATGTTCCGAGTTGACCCGAAGACCGTGACCAGGTGGGCCAAGGCGGGCAAGCTCACTTCGATACGCACCCTTGGCGGTCACCGCCGTTACCGCGAGGCGGAGGTCCGGGCACTCCTCAAGGGGGTCCCATCCATGGGAAGCGAGGTATAGCTCCACGCCGGTGCGATCGGATGCATCGGATCCTCCTTACTCTGCTGCTGTGATCGATAAGTTCCGAAATTCGCGAGTTGTTGGTTATTCGGGGATCTTCGGCTACTTGAGATGTGATCAGGTTAGGACCGAGGGGGATGTCGGTACGGCGGTTGTCTCAAGTGTGGGCAACAGTTGTTCTTCCGATGTGTCAAGGCCGCTGACGGTGGGGGCGCTCTGGTACGTCCAAGCGTCTTTAGGATCTTCGACTGGAAGGCGAGGCGGTCTGCCAGTCGAAGATCTCCACCACCGCAGGGGCGTAGACCGTGCGTTCATGTCCCCGGGATGATCAGCGTTTCCGCGCTGCTCGCGCCGTGACACGACCCCGTCGGTAGGTCCGGGAGGTTCCCCGAAACCGGGATGCTGCCTTCCGGACCTTTGTCGTTCCAGGACGAGATCCGCGCCGGATCGTGCGGGTTCGAGGCTCTTGGCGGGCTCGGCGCTCGCCGGCGCCCCTGCTGCCTGGCACCGGTCACTCGGATGACCACAGGCGCACGTCGTCGGTGTCTGTCGTGCCACGGAGCGCTTCGTGACCATATCGCCCCCGGCCGGTGAGCTTGAGCTCCGCGGTGGGTCTGTGGTAACAATAGCGCCCATTCTGCTTTCCAGTCATATATGTCGTTTTCAGGAGTCTGCTCTGTTTGCCGAACGTGGATCTTTTATTTTTTGTGTTGAAACCGGACAAGCCGGCATTGAAGTACCAAACCGATGGCCGGCACGCCGTGCGTCCGTGTATGTTGCGGTGGCTTCCCTGTTCACCCGCGCCGACCGGCAGGTCGTTGCTTTGAGAGGGAAGAACATGATCTTATTAGGGCGTCGGAGCGTGGCATCCCTGTTTGTTGCCGGCGTACTCGTCCTCGCTGGTGCGGGTTGTGGCACGGGAACGATGCCGAGCAACGAGGCTTCGGATGCGACACATCAAGCTGGCGGCAAGATCAAAACAGGTGTGGGTATCTCGAACGATACCATCACGCTTGGTGTGCTCACCGATCTGTCGGGAGCGTTCAAAGGACTCGCGAAGGATCTGACCGACGCGCAGCAACTCTACTGGGACCTGCGAAACTCCACTGGTGGAGTATGCAATCGTTACAGCGTCGTACTTGACATCAAAGACCATGGATATGACACCGACCGTGCCGTGGATTTTTATAGCGGGATGAAGGGCAAAGTTCTCGCGATCGAGCAGTTGCTCGGTTCGCCGATGGCAACGAAACTCGGCCCGTTGATCGAATCCGACAAGATGATGACAATGGCGGAGACGTGGGCGCCGGCTCTCACGGACAACAGGTACTACACGCTTGTCGGCGCAACCTATGACATACAAATGATCAATGGGCTCGACTATCTGCTCGCACAGAACAAGATTAGATCTGGTGGCACGATCGGTCACATCTATCTCGACAACGAGTTGGGTAGGAGCGCGTTGCTGGGTTCGGCCTACATGGCCAGGCGGCACCAGTTTGGTCTGGTCGAGGAGAAGATCGACCCGAACAAGCCCGACCTGACCGCCGTGGTGACCGCGCTCGCGGCCAGAAAGGTCAGCGCAATTCTGTTCACCGGTACACCGGCACAGACCGCGTCGGTGGCGAGCGCCGCGAGTGCGCTGGGACTGGATGTGCCGATTCTCGCCAGCAACGTGGGTTTCACCCCCAGTCTGCTGCTGGGCCCCGCCGGACCGGCGCTGAAGAAGAATCTCTACCTGGCGTTGCCGTCAGTCGGTTTTCAGGAGCCGAGCGCGCGGGAGATACGTGACGCCTTCGCAGCCACCCATGATCAGCGGTCGCCCAGTATTGGAGCCGTGGATGGCTGGGCGGAGGCGGTGGTAATGGACAGGATTCTGGAGAAGGCGTGCAGCAGCGGCGATCTGACCCGAGAGGGTCTGCTCGCCGCGAAGAGCAGCATGACCCAGGTCGAGACGGGCGGTCTGGTCCCGCCGCTGGACTATTCGCAACTTGGTGTCTCGCCGACGAAGGCAAGTTATGTCGGGCGGGCTGCGGACGTGCCGGGTGGCATCATGATAGCGAACGGCCCGATCGAGAGTGCCGGCGTCGCGTCCTACAGCCGACCGAAATAGGCGGTTGGCCCGGCCGAAGGGTGCGCGATTATGGTTTTTCTCGCCCGCCCGGAGGTATCAGGTAGTGTGGCGGGCCGAAGGGCGTGCGATTATGGTTTTTCTCGCACGCCCCTTGGCGTCGACGGTTGTCAGGCGTGATCGCGAATCTCTGTTCTGCCTGCCGCGCGGGCGCAGTGGGCACAGCAGAAGAACTGCCCGTTGGTCTGGGCGCCATGTCCGGAGATCTTCACTCCGCAGTGGTCGCAGATCGGTGCCATCGAATGGATCGCGCATTCGAAACTGTCGAACGTGTGTACCGAGCCCTGGGCGTGAACCTCGAAGCTCATTTCGTAGTCATTGCCGCAAACCTCGCAGTTGCCCATGCTGGCCTCCCGTTGTGGTCGTCGTCTCGACGCCTTCATTCCCGCTGGTGAGTGGGTCCATAGGGAGACTGCTGTACCCGGGGTCGGATCTGCGGCCAGGACGCGCCGGCACCGGCGGTGCTGTCGTCCAGGGCTGGTCAGTCGGGCCGCAGGCTTCGCAGGAACAGCCGTACCGCGACCTGGGTGTGGCGTTCCTGGGTGGCGGGGTCGCGTTGGATGCCGAACGAGGCCAGGCGTGCGGGCATGCCGGCGACCATGCCGAGGACGTGTTCGGCGAGGATCTCGGGATCGTCGCGGCTGTCGATCCCCGCGCCACGCACGTGGTCGACACCTCGCAGATCGGAGTCTGCGCGCCGGCTTCATCCGCATTTTCCCGTTCGTCGAACATTCGCGAGGTGAAGCGCGCCGTCTCATGTCCTGACAAACTGTGAACGCGCACCACGGCCAGCCAGGTGCGGCTTTCGGAATCAGAAGATGTCCATCGAGAAGGAGGTCGGGCGAGTGCCCAAGGGGATTCTCTACGTCGAATCACGACCGAGTTCGCCGGAGCAGGCGGCCGGGTACCACAAGTGGTACAACGAGACCCATCTGCAGGAGATTTTGGCGATCGACGGGTTCGTGTCGGCCCGCAGGTTCGAGTCACTCGGCGAGGACGGCCCGTTCATCGCGATCTACGAGATAGATGCCGACGATATCGAGGCTGTGCAGGCGACGCTCGGCGCAGCCATCACGGCCGGCACGATGTCGACGCCGGTCGGGCTCCGGTTCGACCCGCCCCCCGTGCTCCGGTTCTGCCGGGAGATCACTGCACACGAGTCCTGATCCGGTCGTTTCCGAGCCGACGAACCTGGTGCCGAAGCCGACCGAACCGCGGCGGCGGGCTCCGGCACCAGATCGTCCCCGGCTGTAGGGGTCATCAGTAGGGGAGTCCGCCCCGCGCGATGAGCTGCCCGGCGATGACGTTGCGCTGAATCTCGTTGGTGCCCTCGCCGACGATCATCAACGGAGCGTCCCGGAAGTAGCGCTCGACGTCGAACTCCGTCGAGTAGCCGTAGCCGCCGTGAACCCGGATCGCGGCCAGGGCAATCTCCATGGCAACCTCCGAGCAGAAGAGCTTGGCCATGCCGGCCTCCAGATCGGCGCGCTCGCCCGTGTCGTAACGGCGCGCCGCGTGCAACAGCAACTGCCGGGCTGCGGTCAGCTTGGTCGCCATGTCCGCGAGATGGTTGCCGACCGACTGGTGCTGCCAGATCGGCTTACCGAAGGACTCGCGCTCCTGGGCGTACCGCAGGGCGTCATCGAAGGCGGCGCGACCGACACCGGTGGCCCGGGCGGCGACCTGGATCCGCCCGATCTCCAGACCGCGCATCATCTGCTGGAATCCCTGCCCTTCGACACTGCCGAGCACCGCGTCCCGCGGTACCCGGCAGTCCACGAAGGACAGCTCGCAACTCTCCACACCTTTGTAGCCGAGCTTGGGCAGGTCCTTGGAGACGGTGAACCCGGGCACCTTCTCCACCAGCAGGATGCTGATACCGCGATGCACGGGCGTCGCGGCCGGGTCGGTCTTGCACAACAGCGCCAGCAGTCCGGCGCGACGTGCGTTGGTGATCCAGGTTTTGGCCCCGTTGATCAGGTAGCCGTCCCCGGTGTTGTTCTGCGAGCCGAGCAGCCGGGAGGCGAACCCGCAGCCGCCGGTCGCGAGCACCACCGCGCTCGCCCGCACTTCATAGTCGATGCCGGTCTGGCGGTGCACCCCGCGGACACCGGCGATGGAGCCGTCCGTGTGCGCGGTCAACTCCAGCGCCGGGCTCTGGTCGAGGATGCGCACCCCGGCCCGCTTCACCAGGTTGTCTGGTCGCACGTCAGTATCCGGCGTCGACGTCGACGAGGCCATCGAGCGGCTGGCCCGCCTGCCAGCGGCGCAGGTTGCTGACGAACAGGTCGATGCCGCGGTCGGGGCCGCCGGGAGCCGACCAGGACAGGTGCGGCAGGATCCGCACCCGGTGGTCGCGGCGCAGCGGATGGTCGGCAGGCAGCGGTTCGGGGTCGGTGACGTCCAGGCTTGCCCGCGTCACGATCCCGGCAGCCAGGGCCCGGACCAGCGCGCCGGTGTCGACGATGCGTCCCCGGGCGACGTTCACCAGGTGGACGCCAGGTTTGGTGACGGCGAACGCCTCGTCGTTCAGCAGTCGGTCGGTCAGTGGTGTCAGCGGTGCGGCCACGATCAGGTGGTCGGTCTGGCCGAGCAGGTCGGGCAGGGTGGGCACGACGGTCACGGTGGGCAGTTCGGCGGGGCGTCCGCTACGCCGGACGGCCAGCAGCCGCGTGCCGAACCCGTCCAGCCGGAGGGCCAGTTCCTGGCCGATGGACCCGAACCCGATGAGACCGATCGTCCGGCCGGCCAGGGTGCCCAGTGGCTCCGCGAGGAAGGGCTCGTTCGTCTCGGCCTCCCAGATGTCCGGGATCCGCTTCTCGGCGGCGAGCAGGAGGCCGACGGTCAGTTCGGCGATGGCCGCGCTGTTCGTGCCCCGGCCACAGGTCACGGTGCGGCCGGCGAGGCGCTCGAGGGGGAAGCCGTCGACGCCGGTCGACAGGAAGTGGACCCATCCGGCCTGCTCGACCGCCGCCAGCACGGCCGTCGCATGTGAGTCGCGCAAGGACCAGGGCGAGACGAGAGCCACCACCGGTCCTGGCAGCTCTGCCGGCAGCGCCTCCCCGGCCAGGATGTCGATGACCCGGGCCACGGCGCCGAGTCGGGAGCGGATCTGGTCGGCGAACAATGCCGGAAGCGCGGTGGCGACCACGGGCGCGGTGGCGGGCCGCGTGGTGGACGACCCGGTGAGTGGTGCGGTGGGCGACGTGATCGACATGGTGTGCTGGCTCCCACGGCAGGTCGGTGGTCGGTGGTCGGTGGTGGGGTGAGAGGTCGACCGAAACCGATCGACCGATCAACTTTTACCTTTCCGGGGGCCGGGACGGGACTACGGGACGACGACGATCTTGATGCCGGGGCTCGCGGCCTGGCGTGCCCACGCCTGCCCGGCCTGGTCGAGGGGGAGTTGCTCGATGTCAACAGTGATCTCGCCGGCGATGGCGTGCCGGACCTCCTGCAGGTAGGCGTCCCGCAGGATGTCGGGTGGAACGTCCCGGTTGCTGTAGCTAAGTGGTCGGCGCTGGAAGTTCGTCCAGGGTCTGCCGGCGCCAGACGGTGGTCAGCCGATCGCGGCGCGCAGCGCGTCGGCCCGGTCGGTGCGTTCCCAGCTGAAGTCGGGCAGCGACCGGCCGAAGTGGCCGTAGGCGGCGGTCTGCGCGTAGATGGGCCGCAGCAGGTTCAGGTCACGGATGATCGCGGCCGGGCGAAGGTCGAACACGGACCGCACCGCCCCTTCGATCTCGGCGGCGGGGACGGTTTCGGTGCCGAAGGTCTCCACGAACAGGCCCACCGGCTCGGCCTTGCCGATGGCGTAGGCGACCTGGAGTTCCACCCTGCGGGCGAGCCCGGCGGCGACCACGTTCTTGGCGACCCAGCGCAATGCGTAGGCGGCGGAACGGTCCACCTTGGACGGATCCTTGCCGGAGAAGGCGCCGCCACCGTGGCGGGCGTAGCCTCCGTAGGTATCGATTATGATCTTTCGGCCGGTCAGTCCGGCGTCGCCCTGCGGACCGCCGACCTCGAACCGTCCGGTGGGGTTGACGAGCAGTCGAAAGCCATCGACCTCGATCCCGAGGCTCTCCTCGGCTAGCCGCTTGAGCTCCGGTTCGATCACCAGGTTGCGGATGTCGGGGGTGAGGCGGGCGTCCAGGTCGACGCCGGGTGCGTGGTGGGCGGAGACGACGACCGTGTCGAGCCGTGCCGGCCGGTCCCCGTCGTATTCGATCGTGACCTGCGTCTTGCCGTCCGGGCGAAGGTAAGGCAGCGTGCGGTCGTGGCGGACCTGGGCGAGCCGCTCGGCCAGCCGGTGCGCCAGTGTGATCGGCAGCGGCAGCAGGTCGGGGGTCTCGTCGGTGGCGTACCCGAACATCAGGCCCTGGTCGCCGGCACCCTGCCGGTCGAGGGCGTCCTCGCCGCCTTCGACCCGGGCCTCGTAGGCGTTCTCGACGCCCTGCGCGATGTCGGGGGACTGGGCGCCGATCGACACCAGCACGCCGACGGTCGCGCCGTCGAAACCGGTGGACGAGTCGTAGCCGATCTCAAGGAGCTTGCGCCGCACGACGGTGGGCACGTCGACGTAGGTGTTGGAGGTGACCTCACCGGCGACGTGGACGTGGCCGGTGGTCAGCAGCGTCTCCACCGCCACCCGCGACCCGGGGTCTCCGGCCAGGAAGGCGTCGAGCAGTGCGTCGCTGATCTGGTCGGCGAGCTTGTCCGGGTGCCCCTCGGTGACGGATTCCGAGGTGAAAAGGCGGCGGGCCATGGGATGCCTCGTTTCGTAGGAAGAAGGGGTTCTCCAGACGTTGCGCCACGTCACGGCCAGGCGCATGTGACGGGTAGGGGTGCAGGGGCGCAGAGGTGACGGAAGGCGCGCCGCGGGCGCAAGCCGTGCCGGGAGAGCGGGATCTACCCTTGCTGTCCGAGCGGCAGGGCCTGAATCAGGGGCAACAGGCGGCGCTGACGACGCGACCGAAATCGATGTGCCGGCGGGCGGCAAGACGGAGACTGTCGCGACGCCTCGTAGCCGGCACGGAAATCTCCTTCTGGTCGATGTCAGGCTAGAGACCGGCGTTGGACCACGTCAAGAAGAACGGTGGGGTCGGGCTCCCGGCGCCAGCGAACCCCGACCGGTTGATGCAGGATCCGGTGCGGTGTCAGCAGTTACGTGGCGTCAGGGCATCAACGGGCGCGGGCGGCGTTGCCACCCTGTCCACCGCCGACGTCGCGGACGACTTCAACGTGAAGGTCCTCGGCTACCTGCGCACGGCGCAGGCGGTCATACCTCATTTCGCCGCGCACAAATGGGGGAGGATCATCAACATCGGCGGCCTCGCCGCGCGCCAGGTGGGGATCGCGTCTGGCTCCATCCGCAACGTCGGCGTCGCCGCTCTCACGAAGACGCTCGCCGACGAACTCGGGCAGCACGGGGTGACCTGTCAACGTCGTCCACCCTGGCCTGACCCTGACCGACAAGTATGACGGGACGATCTCGCTCCCCGCCGAACATCTCGCGGCGGCTGCGGCTGGCACGGCTATCCGGCGGGTGGTCACCGCGGATGAAGTCGCCGCAGTCGTGACCTTCCTGGCATCCCCGCTCGCGGTTGCTGTTACTGGCGAGTCGATCGCAGCCGGGGGCGGCACCCCCGGCCCTATCCACTACTGACGCCTGCCCTCGACGCCGGGGTGCGTGAGCGATATTCGGCCCATCGAGTCAGATCGCCGGCTGGCCCGGAGATCGGGCGCTTCGCCGCACCCGGCGGTCTCGGTCGAACCCGGGGTCCGGCGGTTGGTCGATCGCAGGGTGCTAACGAACCAGCGACCGCACGGCGTCCAGCAGAACCTCCGCCTCGGTGCGCACCATCCAGTCGGGGTGGGAGTCGGCAAACCGGACGACGCGGTCGGAGCCGATCACTATCGCGGTGGGGTAGGGCAGCACCCAACGTCCGGTGCCCAGCGTCGCACCCATGTCGACGCCATCCCGCAGGTACTGCTGCCGGGTCAGGTCGTCCGGTTCGAACCCGATACCGAAGGCCGTGATCAGCTCGAGGTCGCGGTCCGAGGCGACTGGGAATTCGAACCAACTGGCCGTGGGTCACGGAGCGGCGACGAATTCCTCGATGACCAGACTGACAGCCTCGTAGAGATCAGCCACGGCATCCTCGGGGGTGTTACCGAGCCCATGTGCGCCACCGCTGGGGAACGACGCATGGGCCGCCCAGGTGCCGTCCTCCTCCTGCTCCAGCTCGTAGGGGATCTGGACCATCCGCTTCATGGCGCTGACTGTACGCCGCAAGCCACAGGGTTCGCAGTAGTCGCGATCATGGCACTGGATCCCGCCCGGCGAGGGCGAGATCGTCGCCGAGAGTGGCGAACGGTTCCAGTGTCCCGCTGAGCTGCCGGGCTGGCGGCGAGTAACAGAAGTTAGTTTCGTGGGGGGCTTCGGGGGGCTTGGCCCCCCGGTGGACATCGCGGCTGGCGCGAGGCTGCACGTCAGTGCGGCGAGTAACAGAAGCTAGCGCGTGGGCAGGGGCGGGGTCGAACCGCCGACCTTCCGCTTTTCAGGCGGACGCTCGTACCGACTGAGCTACCTGCCCCGGTGCAACCATCCTGCCAAACACGGCCCAACCAGGTCGCCCCCACCAGTGAAATCAACATCATAGTAACATCAACTGGTGGTGCGAGCGCGGTCCCGACGGGATTCGAACCCGCGACCTCCGCCTTGACAGGGCGGCGTGAACTCCAGGCTTCACCACGGGACCATGCTGTGTGCTGTTCAGTTGTATCACGATCTCGCTTGTGATGCTGTGCCTCTGCGAGGCTCTGCACTTGTGAGGCTCAGCGCCCCCATCCCTCAGACCCACCACCGCGCCTGGCTGGCCGGGGCTTCGCTCAGGAGTGCAACAGCAGCATACAGGATGGCGGGGCGGTCCGGGGTGGGTG